>VGJU01000210.1 GCA_016867335.1 Candidatus Zixiibacteriota bacterium
GAGGTGGGGATAGACAACGCACTGGTGATTGGCGCGGAAGAAGAAATTTTTGAAATGAACAACGGTTGCATCTGTTGCACCGTCCGGGGTGATCTGATCAGAATCCTCGGCAACCTGATGAAACGTCGGGACCGTTTTGATGCCATCATCGTAGAAACAACCGGTCTGGCTGATCCCGGACCTGTGGCGCAAACCTTCTTCATGGACGATGAGATCAAACGTCAGCTCAGCCTTGACGCCATTGTGACGCTGATAGACGCCAGGCATGTCTGGAATCACCTTGACGACAGTGAGGAGGCACGTGAACAGATCGCCTTCGCCGACGTCTTGGTGCTTAACAAGATAGACCTCGTCTCACCGGAAGAAATCGACCGTCTGGAAGCACGCGTCCGGGGAATGAACGCCGCCGCGCAAATTCACCGTGCAAGGAACGCAGATGTAGCGCTTGACGCCATCCTCAATGTGGGTGGTTTTGATCTGAGTCGCGCACTATCGGTAGATCCGCGCTTTATGGAACCTGAATACCCGTTTGAGTGGGGCGGTTCCTTCACGCTGGAACCGGGAACCTACGAATTCCTTCTCGATGAAGGGCCGGATCGAAGCATGGTAGTCGTCCTCGTGCCTTTGCCGCCTGACGGGACGCTGGAAACCGTTATCGAGCCTGTGACCCTCCTGTTTTCCAATCCGGAGCAGATTCCGCTGTTCAACGAACCAATCTGCTTTGCTGAACCCTGTCTGCTCGATTTGACCAAAGCTCGAAGTCGCTTTCCCGTAACCGTAACGAAAAAAGGACGCTACGCACTGTTCACCGAACACCGGCCCGAAGAATTCAACGCCAGTCTTTTGAAGAACGGCCACGAGATTCATCCGGATGAAGAACAGGTATTCAAACCGGATCATGAGCATGACGACGAAGTGACTTCAGTGGGTATAACACTGGACGGTGATCTGGATGGCAAACGATTCAACGCCTGGCTCGGTCGTCTTCTTTCGACGCATGGAGCCGACATCTTTCGAATGAAAGGCATACTGAGCCTGCGTGGTCAGGCCAATCGCTTCGTCTTCCAGGGGGTTCACATGCTGTTTGACGGCCGTCCGGACCGACCATGGGGAAAGGAACCGCGCAGTAATCGACTCATTTTCATTGGAAGAAACCTGGACCGCTCGGAACTTACGGAGGGGTTCCGCGCCTGTCTGGTCTGATGGGATCACAGCAACTTCGCATGGATGTCTGCCATCTAAGAGGGAGATAGCGTGGGTGCCAAGGATTTGACACAGGTTGAGCGGCACATCTTTCTGTGCAATGGCACGGCGTGCAACGAAAAGGGCGCGGAGGGCGTAGTGGTCCTCCTGCGCCAGATGGTAAAGGAAATCGGCATGGACACCCGTATCCACACCACACGTACCAGATGCAACGGACGCTGTGACGACGGGCCGATCGTCATCATCCAGCCCGACGGTGTCTGGTACGGGGCAGTCACCCCTTCCGTCGCACAGGAAATAGTTCTCGACCACCTGAGCGACAATTTGGTCGTCGATTCCCATATCCTGTATCGCTGGGGGGCAAGCATCATCACCAGCCAGGTCAAGCCCCGGCCCTGATCCTCAACATCGTATCGTTCCCCGGTCGAATCACGGCGAGGCGCTTGCACGCTGCGCCCAGGTGATGCCATGTTTTGTCCACATAAATATGCAACTTAGTTGCATATTTATGTGGCCTCTTCGTTTCTATCGTCATCCCCGCGCAGGCAGCGATCCAGTTTCTTTTCTGAACGTCCATAACATGAAGGGAATGTATGGAAACTGGCCCTGATATCCTGTCAGACGGTCGGAAGCCTGAAGTGTTTCGTCTGACAATCTGGAAACAAGTCAAAATTGTTATCCTTTTGACGCATCGCTATGTCGGGCTACTGCTCAGCATCGGCTTCTTGATCTGGTTTCTTTCCGGTTTTGTCATGATGTACAAAGACTTTCCGTCGCTTTCTCGACAGAAAGATCTGGCGATTCGAACGCCACTTGACGGCGAGGCTGTTCGGGTTCCGCCATCGCTGATTACCGGCTCTTCAACCGAGGCAGCCCTGAGTACCGTACGTCTCGGCATGATACTCGACCGCCCGGTATACCGGATACAGTATGCCGATGGACGGCATGAGGCATGTTACGCCGACACAGGCGAACGGGTCATCCTTGACGAAGCGCTTACGCTAAGGATTGTAAAGTCCATGGGTCTGACAGCGGATACGGAGCATTACTCGGCGGATCGGCAGCCCGAACGGGACCAGTGGACTCCGACAGCACGCTACCTGCCCCATCTGCCTTTATTCCGAGTCAACCTGAAGGATAAGAGTGGCACCACTCTTTACCTGTCATCAACCACCGGTGAGGCGCTTCAATTGCTGAACGCCACTGACCGGTTTTGGGCGTGGATCGGACCGATTCCACACTGGATTTACCTGCGTGATCTTCGTGTGAGGGACAATCTCTGGAGGCAGATAGTCATCTGGGGTTCCACCGCCGGAGTCGTCATGAGCGTCTCCGGACTTGCTCTTGGGGTAATCCGGTACAGGCGTCGGGCGGGTGGTTGGAACTTCTCACCCTACCGAAAAAACTGGTTCCGCTGGCATCACTACACCGGTTTTATTTTTGGGATGTTCGTGTTTACCTGGATTCTCAGCGGCCTGCTGTCCATGAATCCCATGCGATGGAGTCCGTCCCGATCTCTGACGGACACGGAGACGCTACGCTGGCAGGGTGGCTCGCTCAAGCTCAACGACTTCAGGATAACGCCCTCTGAGGCGGTGACTGCGCTGAACGCCTTTGGTCCGGTCCGAGAGATACGCTTGACCATGTTTCAAGGACGGCCCTATTACCAGGCGTGGTACACCGCAGATCAGACGCGGCTGCTCGCTGCAGATGGCAACAACGCTTGTCCGACCGACGGTCTGTCCGAGGTAGAACTGCTGGCCGCCATCGAGCGTGTCAATCCGGCTCCAATCATCGAAAGACACCTGCTAACGGACTACGACGCCTACTATTACAGTAAAGGTCGGACCAAACGTCTGCCGGTTCTGCGTGTCAAGCTCGGTGACGAACAGCGCACATGGTATTACGTCGATCCAAGAACAGCCACGATCGTCGAGAGATACGAAACGACCAGTCGCCTGAATCGCTGGCTCTACCACGGGCTTCACAGCCTGGACTTTTCTTTTCTTCTCCGTTACAGGCCGTTATGGGACATTGTCGTACTGGGGCTTATGATCGGCGGGACAGTGTCGAGCGCTACAGGAGTAGCCCTTCTCTTGCTGTGGGCAAAAAGGAAAATGTAGCCATCCCCGAAAACAGTACCATTGCTGATTAGCGTTCTCCAGAATAAGTTAGCAAGAAAAGGGGGAACTTGCCATGAGCAAATCACGCTTTACCGAGTCTCAGATCGTTCGGATTCTCAAAGAGGTGGAAGCAGGCCGTCAGGTCAAAGAAATCTTCCGGGAACACGCGATCTCCGATGCGACCTATTACAACTGGAAGAGCAAGTACGGCGGTATGCAGGCGTCTGAAAGACCTTGAAGAAGAAAACAGACGGTTGAAACAGAGGTACGCCGACCTTTGCAACCTGAACGTTGGGCGGCTGTAGCGGTTCAACCCTCACGGGCGGTACAACCACGCCGACGACCGGGGACCGGTGCCGTTGCCGTACCCGCCGGTAATCAGGGTACCTCCACCCCTCAGCAGTGCGACCGCAGAGAACTGCCCAGCCATGCGCGGCTCACCGGGCACGAGCGTGAAACTCCGACTCGCGGCGTCGTACGTTTCAGCCTGAGGTGCGCCTCCGGCGATCAACACGAGACCGCTCGTTAACAACATGCTACTGCCCCGGTGCTTATAGCGGCCCAACTTCATCACAGGGCCACCCACGAACATCCCCGTCTTTGGATCGAACAGCTCCGTGGAGTTGTAGACGCCGCGATCGTCTCGGTCATCGGCGCAACCGGTAATCAATATCTGGCCTACTGGAAGCAGGATGGGATCGTGCTTGTGGCGTGGAACGCGCATCGCACCGGCATGACCAAACATGCCGGTGGCGGGGTCATAGATCTCTGCGGACGCCAGGAGCGTGAGGTTCCGCCGCTGTCCGTTGTGCCCGCCAACGATCAACACGCGTCCGTTCAGAAGTCGCACGGCAGCGTGGCTCTCGCGTGGCATGGTCATCGCTCCCGTCGGTGAGAAGCGACCTGTCACGGGATCGTAGACCTCCGCGCTCGCCAGAAAGCTCCAACCCGGCCCCATGCCTCCCGCGATGAGCACCTTACCGTTCTCGAGGGGAACAGCGATGTGGTCGGCGCGAGCGGCGAGAAGCGACCCGGTCGAGGTAAAGGTATTCTTCTCCGGGTCGAACAGCATCGCTGCGGCGAGCGTCACAGAGCCTTCGCCTTAACCCCCGACAATCAGCACTTTTCCATCGTGAAGCAGTGTGGCCGTGTGGCTGTGCCGCGTCGTGACCATGGAGGGCAATGGGGCGAATCTTCCCGTGTCAATCTCGTAGGCCTCAGCCCCTTTCGAGGATCCCTTTTCATTAAACCCACCCACTACCAACACGCGGCCGTCGGGTAACCCGGTCGCGGTGTGTGCGGCGCGGCCGACCTGCATGTCTGAGGTCGAGACCAGTGTGCCGCGGAGCGAAGATTCATACACATCCGCGTTCGCCCCACAGGCGGCCAGACAGCCCAAGCCACTCGCTGCCACGCCAGTGATCAACGCTATGCCGGCCAAGAGGCTCCCACCCATCAGTTCCGCCCTCCCGGATCCACTCCGCTGGTCTGCCTAACCGTCTTTGGATAAACAGCCGACCCGCCATCCAAAATACGCATATCCTATCGCTCAACGCCCCTACCCGCCCACGGAAAACATCGAAAACTCGATTTCCTGGGTCGTGATAAACTCCAGCAACGCGGGGACGCCTTCCTCGGTCTTGCGTATCCCCCGCCGAATCGCGGGAACGATCTGGTCAGGGGACTCGATCCGCTCGCCGTATCCGCCAAACGCCTGCGCCATGCGCGCATAGTTGCCGGAAATGTCCGTACTGCGGTATTTTTCGGTCGATTCCTTCATGATCGGCAGTTCGATGGCCATCGAAAAATTGTTAAACAGGATCGACAGAATCGGGATGCGTTCGCGTACGGCGGTTTCGAAATCCATCCCGGTAAACCCGATAGCGGCGTCACCCCATACGTTGATACACAGCTTGTCGGGGCAGGCCAGTTTGGCGCCCATCGCCAGCCCCAGACCATAGCCGAGTTGCGTGGTTTTACCCCACCCTAGATAAGAAAGCGGGGTGACCGACTCCCAAAACGGGGTAAGCTGATCGCGCGGGCTGCCCGCATCGTGTGTGATGATCGTGTTGGCGACGTCTACGGTTCCCAGCAGGTCGCGGATCACCCGGTACGGGGAAAATGGCGTGCCGTTGTCGGTCAGTTTGGGCATCCACCTGTCCATCCACTGCGTTTTGAGCCGGGCGATGTCGGCGGACGTCTCCGCGCCCCGGCCCCTCGGTTTGCCCTTGAGCCGATCCGACACCTCGTCGTACAACGCCGCAAGCGTCAGATCGGCGTCGCCTACCAGCGCATGGGTCGCTTCGACATCCTTGTTGAGGTCGTCCGGATCGAGCGTGGCATGAACGATCGTTTTTCCGGACGGGATGGGAACACCGAAATTGGTGCGCGTAAAACTGTTTCCGATGCCAAAGATCAAATCCGCCTGTTTGAGATACGTATCCACCGAAAGCGGATGGGCCCGGCCTGCACAGCCGAGCGAAAGCGGATGGTTTTCCGGAAACGCGCTTTTGCCTGCCAGTGTAGTGGTGACCGGCGCTTCGAGCAGTTCGGCAAGCGCCTTGAGCCGATCCCATGCGCGTGCGTAGTGTACGCCCTGTCCGGCATAGATTACAGGGCGCGCGGCAGCGACGAGCGCGGCGGCGACTTCGCTCACGACCTGTGGGTCAGAGGCGATGCGGACACGAGGCGTCGGCGTATACGCCGGTTCGGGAATGTCCATCCCATACAGGTCGTGCGGGATTTCCACCAGCACCGGACCGGGTCGTCCGTTCTTGAGACGGGTAAACGCCCGACGCATCGTCTCTACGATGGCTTCGGGGACGGTGAGCGACTCGCACGACTTCGTGACGTGCTGAAAATTGAGATAGGCGTGGAAATTAGGCGCGATCTGCGAGAGTCTGCGCGAATACCCCATGGGGAGCACAAGCACGGGCGACGACTCTCCGTATGCCTGCGCGACCCCACCAAAGGCGTTTTCCGTGCCGGGTCCGTGCTGCATGCAAAATACGCCGATCCGTCGTCCGGACGAAAGACGACTCAGCGCATCGGCCATGTGGAGTCCTACACGCTCCTGACGCACGATGATCGGGCGTATGTCTATCCGCGCCGCCGACTCGATCAGGTGGTTGACCGGATAAGCAAACAGAAACTCCACCCCTTCCTGCTTCATGATATGTGCTACCGCGTCGATGACCTTCATTTCTTCTCCAGTGGCATGGAAACCCCATCAGCTTGCTGTGGGGAGGAATGCCATAAAGGGTTGACAGTGAGAAACCCACTGAAAAATAACGACCTGTTTTGTATGCTATGGATATGGAACTTACTATTTCCCTGAAACTTCT
>VGJU01000211.1 GCA_016867335.1 Candidatus Zixiibacteriota bacterium
GGTATACTGAGCACGGTCACTATTGGGGATGCTCTGACGATCTCATCCGTTCGTCAGGCTCACGGCTCAGCCGGCTCACCGCGAACGGTCTCACCTAATCACCTTTTCTATCCGTGCTCAGTATACTATAGTTCCGACAGAAAACGGAAAATCCGGTCGGGATGCCCCGGTAGCGCCTCGTGCGCATAGTCGGGGTAAATGGTCATGGATTTTTTGGCTTCTATCCTGTTGTATGCCGCGAACTGTGTCGAGGGTGGACATACGGTGTCCATCAGACTTACGGCCATGTACACCTCCGCCTTGATTCTGCAGCACAGATGTTGTACGTCGATATAGCCCAGCCGGGTAAAAATGTCGTTTTCGCGTTCATGGAGGGGATCGAATTTCCGGAAATACTCGTGGAGTTCGGCGTAGGCGTCTTTGGCAAGGTCCATGGCCCATACACGTTTGTAGTCGCACAAAAAAGGAAACACCGGCGCGGCGCGCTTGATGCCCGGGGCAAGCGCGGCACAGGCCAATGTCAACCCGCCGCCCTGACTGCCGCCTGTCGCCCCGACGCGGTCCGCATCCACATCCGGCATATCCATGACAATACGGGCCAACAATGCGGTATCAAGATAAATATGCCGGAACAACAACTGATCCGGTAAGCCGTCCAGCCCCCGAAAGATATGTCCGCGCAATGTCCATCCGGGTACGCCACCCGTGTCCTCCGAACGCCCACCCTGACCCCGACAGTCGAGCGCCGCCACCGTATACCCCATGGCTACATAGCCGAGTTTGTCCATCCAGTCGCCCGAACTGCCGCTGTATCCGTGAAACATAAGCACCGCCGGGTGGGGACCGTCGGCATGAAGGGGTTGGAGCAACTTGGCATGCACCCATGCGCCGTCCGTACCGGTAAAATACAGATGGCTACACCGGGCAAACGATGTCTGAAAATCCGCCGGACGGATTTCCACCTGTGGGTCAAGCGCGTGTATTTCCGCAATCGAACGGTCCCAGTAGGCGTCAAAATCTTCGGGACACGGGTTGAGTCCTTGATAGGTTTTGAGTTTTTCCAGCGACATGTCGAAAAGCAGCGGCATACGACTTTCTCCTTTATGCTTTACCCATTATGACGGGACGGTTGGGGCGATAGGGCGGTTCGAGCACCGCCTTCTGATCGGGTGTAAGCTGGCTGAGAAACACTTCGGGCCGTTTGGGCGCGCCGCCCCATGCGATAAATCCAGGTGAGTACTTGAATAGGATAGACCGCCGCTGTCCTTTGCCTTTCCACGGCAACGTGCCGTGGGTCAGCGCTTCGGTAAAGATCACCGTCGATCCGGCGCGCGCGGCGATCTGCATGACGCACCCCAAATCGGTTTCCACGGTTTTGATGTCCTGCGGACACCGATAGTTGGCCTTGTGACTACCGGGGATACAGCAAAATCCGCCATCGCCGGGCAACACATCGGTCAACTGCCATGAGACTACCGTAAGCCCATTGTACATTCTTCCGTTTTTCATGACGTAAAACTGCGAGGGATCGTACGGTTCTCCTCCGCCATGTAGTACATGCCCCTCGCACCCCTGTTCCATGGCGATCAGACCAGGGCCGTGATCGAGTCGGAACCCGGTTCCCAGCATCTCATTGAGATAGGGCGCGATGACGGGATGTGCGAGCATATCCCGAAAGGGATCGCAATCAGGGGGGTTCAATTCGAGCAAATTGCCATGAAACTCCAGTCGTCCCTTTTCCCCGCGCAGTACAGCAGAGCCACCGGACAGGGCGTGTTCGCGGTCTCGTGGTTTGACGTCACCCCAAAGTCGATCGAGTACCGCGTTGGCGGCCGCCACCTCCGAAGGCGTCAAGGCGTTTTCGACGACCAGATACCCACGCAGATCGAAAAGATACAACTCGTGTTCGGTCATGCAATAACCCCTATCTGCCTAAGAATGGACTTTTTCACCTTGCATACCATCGTATAGGCCGGATCGTATACGTTGCCTATTTCGTATTCAACGCACTGTCCCAGCAGGGTGTGTGCGGCGACCTGATCCAGCCCGTAGTCGGTCTGAAGCCATCTCGCCATCTCGGTAGTGGCATGCTGAAGCGCCTGATCGAGCGGACGTGCATTGCCGACCGCAAAGATATGCGTATCGGTTTCCCCGCGCAGCCACTCTATGGTTTTGCCTTTGATCACCCGTACCGTTATCTGTACATCAAAAGAAATCTCGATACCGGTTCCCACGATCTCGCCGTCGCCTTGCACGGCGTGGCCGTCGCCGACATGAAGCAGCGCGCCCGGCGCGAAAACGGGAAAATATACGGTCGTTCCGGTCTTGAAGTCTTTGTAGTCCATGTTGCCCCCGTACGGACCGGAAGTGGCGCACGAGATGGCTTGGCCGAGCGAAGGCGCGACGCCGAAACATCCCAGCATCGGAGACAGCGAAAGCGTAAACCGTCCGATCCGCGTGTCGGCAGGGTCGATCAGCGTGGCGGTCCAGCGGTCGAGATCCATTTCCCACCGACAGACGGTTTTAGCGTCGGACAGACTTTCGGCGGTGTTGCGCACATAGCCCGGATCAAGCACGTTGGGAGCCAAATAGCGTCCCGTCCATCCGATGGCCCGGTTCGGGGCCAGTCGGTCGAAATGCACGGCCAGCGTGTCGCCCGGTTCGGCGTCTTCCACATAAAACGGGCCGGTCTGCGGATTGCCGCGCGGGGTGATTGCGGTATCGGTGTGGTCACGTCCCCGCGCATCTACGGTGGTGGTGACGATGGTGTCGCCGTCTTTCACGTGCAACACGGGTTCGTGCCACCCGATGGTGACGTGATAGCGCGTCGGCGTAAAATGATGGATCATGTTGCCTCCGGAAGAAGAGAGAAGATAGCGTGTTATTCGTGAAAGAGCTTACTAACATCTTTTTTGTTGCTATGCAATACTTTTATAGATAGACAGAGGGTATATTGGACAGCCCTAATATCGAGAGATGGTTCGACCGGCAACGATATCTTTGCGTTTTTATGAAAACCGACCGATCAACAACCCTAACACCCCGGCCATAAGCATCACACCTGCTATCGAGGCTTTTGCCTTCCACCGATACAGCGCCAACAAGGCAAGCAGAAAAATAACAAACGCCGGGATATCGGCGACCGCCGTTTGAAACAATCCCACAGCGGCGATGGCAATAAGCCCTACAACCCCTGCCGTGATGCCGTCAAGAAACGCATGGGCGGTCTTGTTTTCAATCAGTTCTTCAAAAAAACGGTGACCGACAAGCGTAAAACCAAACGCGGGAAGAAAAACACCGACAGTCAACACTACCGCACCGATCGGCCCGCCTCCCAAATACCCCACAAACGTGGAAAAAATAATCAACGGCGCCGGAAGGATGCTGGACAGCGCCAGTCCGTCCAAAAACTGTCGGTCGGTCATCCACCCCCCGGTCACGACCGCATAGTGCTGAAGAAGCGGAATGGCGGTATACGCACCGCCAAAGGTCAACAGGCCGGTTTGCAGACCATACCCGAAAAGCGCCAAAACGGTAGGAACGGCAAGCCCTGCCGTCTGTGGCACAGCCAAAAGAGGGAGCCACAGGCCCATGTGGGAGAGAGTCTTTTCTCCTCTTTTTTCGCTAAGCATATAACCGGCGCCGGCAAGAAAAAGAACAATCAGAAAATGGACCCCCATCCACTGACCGACGGCACTGAGGATTGCAATCCCCCACAACCGGACATTGGAGAGCGCATGGCCGCCGATTCGGTGTACAGCACGCAGGATCAGCGCCGCAATCGCGGCTTGAAACCCGTAGAAAACGCATGAAAACCAAGGCGATGCGATACCGTAAGCGATATAAAACCACGAAAGCGCAAACATAAGCACAAAACCCGGAAGCATAAATCCCAACCCGGCCAGCACGGCGCCGATCCGCCCCCCCGCCATCATGCCGAAATAGACGCAAAGCTCATGCGCCTCCGGCCCAGGCAACGCCTGATATACGGCAAGCACACGGTTAAAGCGCTCGCGCGAAATCCAACATTCCTCTTCGACCAATTCCTGACGGACCATAGCGATCTGCGCTACCGGCCCTCCCCACGCCAGTAAGCCAAAACGCAGAAACCGCAGAAAAAGCCGCAGTTTTGACTCAAACGGCGTCGAAGGGGTAGGCATGGGGCAAATCCTCTGAGAATGTGTGGTAGAAGTGCCGGAGAGACCGGAATGAGCGTGTTTTATACTTCGGAGCGTTGGTCTTTCACGACGCAACACGGTATAGAAGTTTGACTTAAAATATACTTCACCCGTCCCCGTTCAAAGCCTATACTCCGCACAAAGAGCTTGCTTCGGCGTGGTGTCCTTATGCATTTTCGGACTGGCGTGCCACGCTCCACGACACAAATCGGATACAAAACCGAGCAAGTACAAAACAAATAAAGTGCGGTATTTCGGGGTTCGGCAGACCGTACCCCTCGTGAGGACATGCCATGTACACGGACCTTTTGCTCAAGGGCGGTATAGTCGTCGATCCGGCGCAGGCGATACATCGGGCGGCGGACGTGCTTATCCACGCGGGACGCATCACCGCCATAGGGACGGACCTTCCGGCGCATGACGCAACGGTCGTCGATGTAAAAAACCATCACGTGTTTCCCGGTCTTATCGACCTGCATACCCATATATGCTGGAGTTTTTCGGAACTCGGACTGGTTCCCGACGATATCTGTCTTCCTTCAGGAGTTACGACCGTCGTGGATGCGGGTACGTCGAGCTGGCCTACGATGATCGCCTTTCGCAAACACATCGCCGAGCCGGCGGTCACCCGTGTGATCGGATTTTCGAATATCTCGTCGCTTGGCATACCGGCGGGTAGTACGGCGGAAGTGTCCAATCTCCACGATATCAATGTAGACAAAACCGCCGCGTCGGTCGCCGCCAACCGGGATTTGATGGTAGGCGTCAAGGTGCGTCAGGGCATCTATTTTGTGGGTAATAACGGCGTGGAGCCAACCCGTCTGGCCGTCAAAGCCGCCGAACAAATCGGCGTGCCGGTGATGGTACACGTAGGCAAGACGCCTTGTCCCCTGTCGGTCATCATGGACCTTCTGCGCCCCGGCGACATCATTACGCATACCTATCACGGTCATGACAACGGCATTCTCGACGATCACCGGGCCGTATGGCCCGAAGTGATCGAGGGACGCAAACGCGGTATCCTGATGGATGTAGGACACGGTGGGGGGAGTTTCAAATTCGACGTGGCCCAAGCGGCGTTTGAACGCGGTTTTTTTCCGGATGCGATCAGCACCGATGTGTATACGGCCAATGTCAACGGACCGGTGTTCGACTTGCCTACCACCATGTCAAAAATGCTCAACCTCGGCATGCCGCTCTACGACGTGATAGCCAGCACCACCTGCATCCCGGCAAAGGCCGCCGGACGGACAGATATAGGAACGCTGTCGCCCGGCATTCCAGCGGATGTGGCGGTATTCGACATCGAAGAAGGGGAGTTTTCTTTCCGTGACTGTCACGGCGATGTGCGTATCATGCCGCGCCGGTTTTCATGCGTCATGACGATACGCAACGGCAAGGTGGTGTACAAGAGGGAAAAAAAGAAGAAATCAAAGAGGAGCCCCGTCACCCCTCCCCATTTTTTTCTTTGATTCAGACGTATTGTCTCGAATTTCCCGGCGCAACAGAAGACTATCCTTGGGGCGACATCGTCTATAAGATCAAAGGAAAAATATTTGCTGGTGTGGACAAAACCATGCAGCTTCAGGTGACGGTCAAGACCGACCCGATGGACACGGAGAGTCTTTTGCTGCATCGCTCCATAAAACGAGCCCGCTATGTGGGCCGGTTTGGGTGGGTGATCGTAACCGTCGAGGATACGCCTACCCTCGATCTGGCCTGCGGACTGGTAGAGGTAAGTTATGGGTTGCTCAAGAAGTAGCGTGTTTCGGTCTTTGAGGTCTACTCCAAAAAGAACACCTGTTCAAGCTGTATCATGCTCTCGTCGGCATGGCGACCTTCGATCCCCTCGAAAAACGGCGCCATGAAGTCCTGCCATTTTTTGTTGACCTCTTTTTTCGACATACCCTCAAGCGCCTGCTCGAAACTGTCCGAAACCTCTACATACCCGAAAAGCAGCCCGTCGTCGCGCATAAAAAGCGAATAGTTGCGCCATCCGGTCTCGGTAAGGGCTTCAAGCATTTCCGGCCAGACCTTTTTGTGATGTTCCTTGTACTCCTCGATGCGGTCCTTTCTGACCTTGAGCAAAAAACCGACGCGTTGCATGATGGTCTCCTATGGTGTACGGCGGAGGGTGTCCCTACGAAGGGGCGATTTTGAAACTATAACGTGCCATGCGTTCGTGGTCCGATTCGCGTTTGCCCTGTCGAGCGCTGTCGGCGATGGGAAGATAGTAATGGGTTTCGGCGCTGAGTTTGATAAACCCCTCGGCATACGGCACACCACCTGCGCCGCCAAAGGCCCCATCCGAGGTTTCGATGCGTTTGCGCGCATACGCGCCGCCGTACCCTTGGCTTTCAAGCGCGTCGAGCGCCGCGAGTTTTTTGTCTACCACGTCCGTGATGTCGATAAACACATCG
>VGJU01000212.1 GCA_016867335.1 Candidatus Zixiibacteriota bacterium
TCGCCTATCCGATGTCAAGGGTTTTTCCTATCGGATTTCCGCGTGTCGCAAGCGTTTCCCGCAGTCCCGTGTATCGGTCCACCACCACGTGGTTGCCGACGGCGATGGCCAGCGCCTTTTTGTTGCCGACGATGATCACCAGCGATTTAGCGCGGGTTATGGCCGTATAGAGCAAGTTGCGCTGGAGCATCATATAGTGGGCCGTAAACAGCGGCAACACCACCGCCGGATATTCGGACCCCTGGCTTTTGTGGACGCTGATCGCATACGCCAACGTCAGTTCGTCCAAATCCCCATAGTCGTAGACGACCGGCTCGGCAAACGCCACCTTTACCTGCTGTGCCTCCGCATCGATATGAAGAATACGCCCTATATCTCCGTTAAATACCATCTTGTCGTAGTTGTTGCGGGTCTGAAGCACCTTGTCGCCGACACGCAAAAGCCGTTCGCCCCGCTGAAGCGACGCCCCTTCCGGGTTCAGTGCCTGCTGGAGTTCCCGGTTGAGTTGGTCCACCCCCACCTCGCCCCGATACATCGGGGTAAGCACCTGTATGTCACGGACAGGGTCGTACCCGTACCGCAAAGGCAGACGCCGGGCGCACAGATCGCGGATCGTGGCAAGTCCTTCGGCGGGTTCTGCGGTGTCTAAAAAAAAGAAATCCCCGTCACGGCGATTTTTGAGAACGGGTGGCTCGCCCCGGTTGATCCGGTGCGCGTTCACCACGATGTCGCTTTCCTGCGCCTGTCGGAAAATTTCGGTAAGATGCGCCACCGGCACCACACCGGAGACCATGATGTCGTTAAGCACGTTGCCCGCCCCCACCGAAGGCAACTGATCACTGTCGCCCACCAAGACAAGCCGCGCCGTAGACGGCATGGCCCGCAACAGCGCGTTCATCATCGCCGTGTCTACCATCGACGTCTCGTCGAGAATCACCGCGTCCGTATCGAGTTGGCTCTCCGCACCCCGGTTAAACTGAAGCGTGCCCGGATTGAATTCGAGCAGCCGATGCATGGTCTTTGCTTCGACACCGGTCACTTCGGACATCCGTTTTGCCGCGCGACCCGTCGGAGCGGTCAACAGCGTGCGCAATCCGGCCTGCTTGAAAACACCCAGCATCCCCAGCACACAGGTGGTTTTGCCCGTCCCCGGACCCCCCGTGAGCACAAGTACACCGCTCGTCATTGCCCGGTGTATGGCCTCACGCTGCTGCCCGTTAAACGCGATCCCACGCCCTTTGCCCGCTGTGTCGATCATCGCGTCGATCTGTAGCGACGGAAACGGCTTGCGCGGATATTCCAACAGCCGCAAAAGATGCCGCGCCGCGCCCTGCTCGGCATAATAGAGCGGGGTGAGATATACGCGTTCGTTTTCGGAGATAAGTTCGCCGGACTGCGCCAGAGACAAGATGGCAGGCGGGATGGTTTCAGGAGAAACACCGAGCGCCTCGGCGCTCTGATCGGAAAGCATGTCTGCGGGGACGTATACATGCCCTTCGTCCGACTTCTGTGTCAACACATGCCGAACACCGGCGGCGATCCGGGCCGGCGCGTCGGTCGCAACACCCAAATTCATGGCAATCCGATCCGCCGTCTTGAACCCCACGCCCCAGATGTCGGTCGCCAATCGGTACGGATTTTCCGTCACCTTGCGGATGGCGTCCTCCCCGTACGTCTTAAAGATTTTTACCGCATAGGCCACGCTTACATGGTGCGACAGCAAAAACTGCATGACCTCTTGGATATGCTTCTGGTCACGCCATCCCTTGACGATAAGATCGGCGGTCTTGCGGGCAATGCCCTTGACTTCGGCCAGCCGCTCCGGCTCCGCGTCGATCACGTCGAGCGTCGATGCGCCAAAATGATCGACGATGAGCTTTGCCTTGGCCGGGCCGATTCCTTTGATCAACCCCGACCCCAAGTACCTGCATATCCCCTCTATCGTGGACGGCTGGAGTGTCTTGTATTCGACGATGCGAAACTGTTTGCCGTACTGACCGCTCGTGGTCCAGTAGCCGTGGAGTTCCATGCGCTCGCCGGCGGCAAGCGCCGCGACATTGCCCACGACCGGAATCAACCCCTCGCGCGCAAAATGTGCCAGCGACTCGCCGGTCTGGCAGAGCCTGAGTTCGGGGCGCAGTTTGGCGACGGTATACCCCGTCTCCAAACTCTGAAACGTCACCCGATCTATCGCCCCTACCAAAATGTCCATGCTTGCTCTTACTTGCGTTCGTCGTCCGCGTATACGGTGTGGTCGGAGGCGCTCGCATACGACAGCAGTTCGTCGTCACGGAAAAAACGCTTTACCTCCGCCTGCGCCGTTTCGAGCGAATCCGAAGCGTGCACCAGATTGCATTGATTGCTCATGCCCATATCCCCCCGGATCGTGCCGGGAGCCGCTCGGCGCGCATTGGTCACGCCACACAACCCGCGTACGGCCTCCACCGCCTCCACACCCTCCAGACAAAGCGCCACAACCGGTGTCGTTCGCATAAACGATTTGAGACCGGGGAAAAACGGCTTGTCTTTCAGATGGCTGTAGTGCTCGTCAAGCGTCGCATCCGTAAGATTCATCAGTTTCATACCCGCCAGTTTGAGCCCTTTGCGTTCGAAACGGGCTACGATTTCGCCGACAAGCCCGCGCTGTAGCGCATCCGGTTTGACAAGCACCAAAGTTCTCTCCACTGCGTCCTGCTCCTTATAAAGTGTGAAATTCGAATGGACCATGGACCATACGAGCAAATCCAAAATCCAAAATCCAAAATAAAACACCCCGTAAGGAACCGTCCCCGCCTCCGTCTGTCAATCGAAAAACCATGCCAAATATCAGTAGACAAGGCAAAGAACGGGTGTTATGTTGTAGCAAAGACATCCACCCTTTCACCCTTCACCCTTCACCCTTCACCCTTTCTTGGAGCACAGCGTCATTGGACGATCAGACAACCCGATGGGACGACGACGAACCACACGAAGAATGCGGTATTTTTGGGGTGTACGGGCATCCACGCGCCGCCGAAGTCACCTTTCTGGGGTTGTATGCCCTCCAACACCGGGGTCAGGAAAGCTCCGGCATGGTGGTATCCGACGGCGAGGTGTTCCGGACCCACCGCGCCATGGGGCTGGTTGCCGAAGCCTATGAAAACGGCGACCGGATTCATAGCCTAAACGGTCACATCGCCATAGGACACAACCGGTACTCCACCACCGGATCTTCCAACGCCGCCAACGCTCAGCCATTCAAAATCAACTACAAACGCGGACTGCTCGCCGCCGCTCACAACGGTAACCTGATCAACACGGGGACGCTCCGCGAATTTATGGAAGAAACCGGCGCGATCTTTCACTCCACCTCGGACACCGAAATCGTCATCCATCTTGTGGCGCGATCCGAAGGCGAGTCGGTCCCGGAGATGATCGCCGATGCCCTGCGCCGCGTAGAGGGCGCGTACTCGTTTCTTTTCCTGACCGAAAAACAACTGATCGCGGTGCGCGACCCGCGTGGATTCCGTCCGCTGGCGGTCGGCAAGTCCGGCAATACCTATTTCGTCGCCTCGGAAACCTGCGCCTTTGACATCATGGACGCCGAATATCTCCGCGACGTCGCACCCGGCGAAATGCTGGTCATCGACGAAAACGGGCTTCATTCCTTTTATCCCTTCGAACCGGCCCGTCCATCGTTTTGTATCTTTGAACATATCTATTTTGCGCGCCCCGACAGCAAAGTCTTTGGCGAAAACGCGGACAAACTCCGCAGACGCTTTGGCCGTCGGCTGGCCATCGAATATCCCATAGAGGCGGACATCGTCATCGCTGTGCCCGACTCGGCCAACACCGCAGCGCTTGGGTACTCGGAACAGTCGGGCATCCCGTTTGAAATCGGGTTGATCCGCAACCACTATGTCGGTCGCACGTTTATCGACCCCAGCCAGACCATGCGCGAATTCAAGGTCAAGGTAAAATATAACCCGGTACGGGGCGTGCTCAAAGATCAGCGCGTGGTACTGGTCGAAGACTCGATCGTGCGCGGCACCACGCTCAAACAACTCGTCCGACTGATCCGCAACGCCGGCGCGCGCGCAGTCCATGTCCGTGTCAGCAGTCCGCCGGTCCGGCATCCTTGCTATTACGGCATCGACATGCAGACCCGCCGCGAACTCATCGCCGCGCGATCCGACGACGATCATATCGCCGAAATCCGCGACTTTATCGGCGCCGACACTCTCGGCTATCTGTCCACCGACGGTATGCTCCGTATCGCGCACGACTACAGCGCTCCGGACGCGGGATTCTGCACCGCCTGTTTTAGCGGCGAATACCCCGTTCAACCCAGCGAACAGGTCAACAAACTCCTGCTTGAAACCAAATTTATCGGCTGATGTCGCGTCTTTCGTGGTCCGTTCTCGATTGTTTTTTTTTGATGCGCCCCCTGCTCATGCCCCCGGTCTGGACCATCGGTCTGCTCGGCGCAGGTCAGTCCGGCGGCCCGTGGCGTCAGACGGTCCTCCCCCTCGCCCTGTTTACGATCCTGACCGGTGGTGTGTACGTACATAACCAGATGCACGATGTCGAAGGAGACCGGCTCAACCGTAAACTGTTTCTGCTGGCGGACGGGATGGTTTCCCTCCAAACCGCTCGAAATCTTTTCTTTGCCTGTTTTGCGATCGCCCTTGTCGGGGCATGGATATACGCGCCGTGGTTTGGCCTTCTGACCACGGTGTCAGCGGGTATGGGCTATGCCTACAACGCGCCGCCGTTTCGCTGGAAAGACCGGCCCTTTCCCGGTTTTGCCTATAACGTGGTCATCTATGGGATCGTCGTGTTTTTCGTTGGGTGGGCGGCGGCGACCGAACCCGCGACCGCAGGGCTTGTCCATGCCGTCCCCTATGTCTTTGGCGTCGGCGCGATCTATCTCAACACCACCCTGCCCGACATAGAAGGCGACCGGACAACCGGTAAGATCACTTTTGGCGTACAATACGGATTCCGGCCCACAGCGGTTGCGGCGTGCCTCCTGTTGGCCGCCGGCGCAACGACCGGCGCGGCCCTTGGCGACTGGCATTTCGCCGCCCCGGCCCTCGCGTGTCTACCGCTGTACTTGCGTATGACCCACACCGGCAAAATCACCGATGTGGCCTATGCCACCCGCATGGGCGTGCTTGCGCTCGCACTCGCGGCCGTCGCCGTGTGTCCGCCCTATCTGGTCCTGCTCATCGTCCTGTTTTATGGCGCAAAACCCTATTACCGCAAACGCTTCGGTATCGCCTATCCCTCGTTCAGATAAGCCCATGTCCCTCGACACATTTGTCCTCCAAGCCGTTATCGACGAATGCGCGGCGCTTGCCGGCGCAAAGATCGTCGCCATCGACCACTACGGCCCGCTGACGATCGGGCTGACGCTTCGTACACCCCAAGCCCGGCGGCTTTTGTGTCTTTCCGTGCAACCCGGCTACGCCCGGCTGTATATACCCTCCACGCCCCCCGAAGACGGAGGCGCGTCGGCCCTGCTCAACGTCATGCGCGACCATCTGCTCGCCAGCACGCTGAACACGATAGAGACGGTTCCCAACGAGCGGATCGCCATCCTGCGTATCACCGGACGCTCGCCGCTCGGAACCCGCCCGTACCGGCTGATCGCCGAACTGATCGACCGCCGTACTTCGCTGATCCTCGTCGCCGAACCCGACATGACCGTGTTGGAGACGCTTCGCCGGGTCCGCGCCGGCGACCGCGAGCTTTTTTCCGGCGACCGCTACCAGCCACCCGAACCGCAAAAAAGAATCCCGCTTGCCGACCTCTCGCCCGACCTGCTCGACAAGGCGGGCCAGATGCAAAACCCGGACGATCTGCGGCGCTTTTTGCTTGCCACCTTTGCCGGTTTTAGCCCCGCCCTGGTCCGCGAGGTGGTCGCATACACAGGAACCGACACGACGCTGACCGCGCTTGCCCCGCAAGAACGACGCGAACGACTCCGGAAAAGCCTTTCCGATACGGTGGACCGGATCGAAAACCGACGGTGGACACCCTGTATCGGTCGTGATACGTCCGGTCTCCCCGTAGTTCTATCGGCGTTGCCGATCGGCTCGATTCCACCCGAACGGGTCAAACGTTTCGATACCATGAGCGCAGGTGTCGAGCGGTTTTATACCGAACGACACGAAGAAGAACGCCGCATACACCGCGAAACGCAGATACGCCGTTTGCTCGACACCGAAACCAAACGGCTCGAAAAACTCGCCGAAAACCTGCGCCAGGATGCGGCCCAGACCCAAAGAGAGACCGAGTTTCGTAAATACGGCGAACTGCTTATGATACACTTGGCGGACCTTGAACGCGGGCTTGGCGAGACCCAAGTTCCCGACGTCTACGCGCCGGATCGCCCCTTGCTCTTCATCCCGCTCGACCCGGCACTGGGACCTGCGGAAAACGCCGCCCGGTATTTCAAATGGGCGCGCAAAGCCCGTGACGGTCGCGCCATCGTCGAAAAAAGACTCCGGGAAACCCAAGACCGGCTCGAACGGATGCGACAGACGCAAAGCGAACTCGCCACGCCGGTACCGGACGCGGTGGAGCGTGCGTTCCACCTCT
>VGJU01000213.1 GCA_016867335.1 Candidatus Zixiibacteriota bacterium
AGACGGCGAAGGACTTCTAGCGAGGCTTCGTCGTTGGCTTTGGCCGTCTTGTTCTCCCGGTCGGCCTCAAAGGCGCTCTTTATATACCCCACACGCAGGGTGGTCACGTCACGCCCGGCGTCCCAGTTGAAGGGCAGATCGACAACAGTACCATCCTTGCCGTCAGGGCCACAGATGGCGTTGAAGACGATGGCGCAGTCTTCGACGCTGCGGGACATCGGTCCGATCTTGTCCATGCTCCAGCTAAGGGCCATGGCGCCGTGGCGGCTTACACGCCCGTAGGTGGGGCGCAGGCCGGTCACCCCACAGCGATTGCACGGCGAGACGATGGACCCCCACGTTTCGGTGCCGATGGAAAAACCCACCAAGCCGGCGGCGGTCGCCGAACCCGGCCCGGCGGACGATCCGCTCGAACCCTGCTCGATATTCCACGGGTTTCTCGTCGTGCCGCCATACCAGACGTCGCCCCAAGCCAGTTCGCCCATGGTGAGTTTGGCGACCAACACGGCCCCTGCCGCCTCGAGCCGCTGAACCACGGCGGCGTCCATGTCGATGACCTGATCCTTATAAGCTACCGAACCCCAAGTGGTTCGGTAGCCGCGCGTCGCCAGCAGGTCTTTGGCGCCCCACGGAATGCCGTGTAGCGGCCCCCGGTATCGGCCTGCGGCGATCTCGGCGTCGGCGCGGCGCGCCTGTTCCATCGCCCGCTCTTCGGTAAGTGAAGTAACACATAAAAGGATCGGATCGTATTTTTTCAGACGCGACAGGTACATCTGCGTCAGAGCTGCCGATGTGATCTGCCGCGATCTGATAAGCTGGCTTAGATGGGTGACGGGCCAAAACGCGGCCTCTTCGAGGTTGACAGGCGCCCGGACGTCTGGCGGCTTGCTAAACCGCGCCGGTTTTCTTTGCGTAGAAAACGTCATCCCCGGCAGGATGGGATTGAACTGAATCGCTGGGGGTACGCTGTTGTCGATGGGAACGGTCTGCATCTTTTCATAGTCGCCAAGTCGTTTGTTGAGGTCTTCTAACATCAGTTGGCGCTCGTCGTCGGTAAACGAAAGACCGGCTATCCGTTCGGCGTCGGAGAGCATTTCCGGCGTGATTTTCTGCGTCTTGGCTTCCTGCATTTTGTCCCACAACACACCGGGCAGAAGCGAGACGGCAAGCCCCACACCGCTGAAATAGGCGGTAAAGCTCCGCCGTGAAATCTCGTGTCCCAATAGGTCGATCCATTTGCTGTCATTTGACATGATGGCTGCTCCTCTATACGCGATCTACCTGTATGATACGGTCTTCTTCGAGGATATAGCCGCTCAGTGACCGGCCATAGACGCATCCGGAGTCGAGTCCGATCACATACGGCGTACCGTCGGTCCGTCTTTTGACTACCAAACCGCCGGGAGCGTCATGACCGAAAACGATCAGTTTTCCGTCCGTCGGAAGTGCGTCGTGCCAGCGAGGACCTACCAGTCCCCCAGTAGGCGGCCAGGTGCGAATGGCGAGAAACTCGTCGCGCGAAGTGTTTTTGAGACCCTTTTCCGGGTTGATCCCGGCGTGGACAAGCAAAAACCGGTCTTCTTCGATCCACAGCGGAAGTGACTTGAGCCAGTTGAATACGGGACCGGCTACGGGTGAGAGGGCATCTACGGTATAATGTCCGTCGGGTGTTCTGACATCGGACTGTCGTCCGCGTACGTACTCGCGGAGCCATTCGAGTGTATTGACGTCGTGGTTGCCCAAGACCATGGTCGCGCCGGTTTCTCCGATAAGCCGCCACACGCCTGCGGGATCTGGGCCTTTGGTAAAAGCGTCTCCGGTAAGAAAAAGACGGTCGGTTGCGGAGTCGAAGGAAAGTGTGTCGAGAAGCCGCCGGAACGGTTCCGCGCAACCGTGCAGATCGCCGATAAACAAGGTACGCATTGGGGTTTCCTGAAAACAGTTACCAACAGAGGATAGTAGTTTTCGAATTCAGAAGTCAAGAATGGAGAGATGCTCACGATCCATAGCCCACCGTGGTGGGTTGTCGAGGATATACTGCCGGATGCGATTTAGGGATTCCTCGTTGCGGATGATGTGTTCGTAGTAATTGCGTTGCCACACCCGACCGAAAAATGGCGTCCAGCCGATTATTTCACGCCATCGACATATCGTTTCGTGGTGAGGGTTTTAAACCGGTGTACCACGTCCGGCAATGACAATGGCGCCCCATCCCCCGCCGATACCGTAGGGGCAACCCCCCGTGGTTGCCCCGTATTCGATTGCCCCGTATTCGATTGCCCCGTATTCGATTGCCCCGCATTCGCCGAATCCGGGCGGCCACAGGGGGCCGCCCCGACCCAAATGATGCCATGGATATGATTGGGCATCACGACAAATCCATCGATGGCGATGCCCGGATAGAAATACGGCAATTCGTTCCAGACCGTTTCCACCATCCGGCCGACAGGGTTCAACTGCATTTCCCCACCCACTACATCGCCAAACAGACAAACACGGCGTTCCGTGCAGAGGGTAATGAAATAGGCTCCCGTCTGGGAATAATCGTATCCCTTTAGACGGATGGAACGGCAGTGATATCTGGGGGAGTCGTATGCCATCACTTAGGCTGCCTGATGAACTTTTTCACATTTTTCATCCGAAGTCCACCGGTGATCGTAATTCGATAATTTGTTGAACGCCTACTTGACCAGTGCCATTTTGCGTACAAACACAAAACCACCGGCTTCCATGCGATACAGGTAAAGACCGCTGGAAACGCGCTCGCGGCGGTCGTTGCGTCCGTCCCATCGTATGCTGTGAAACCCGGTGTTTCGGTCTTCGTCTATTAGCGTGCGAACAAGCTGACCGGCAGTATTGTAGAGCGTGATTCGCACGCGCGACGGCTCGGAGAGGGCAAAACGGATGGAGGTTTCGGGGTTGAAGGGGTTAGGATGGTTTTGGCCCAACTCGAAGGCTTTAGGAGGCGAAACGGTAAGGGTAAAGGTGTGGACGATCTCCGCCGCTCCGTTTGTGTCTATTGCTTCCAACCGATAGATATAAGGATGGCCGGTTGCGGCGGTGGGGTCGTCAAAAACGTAGCGGCCTTCCGGTTGCGGGAGGATGAGGGCAGGTGTAAGCCGCTCGAATGGCCCGTCCGGGGTCGTGCCGCGTAGAATATGAAATCCGGCGTGATCGTACGAGACGGCGACGGTCCACGCGAGACGGACGACGCCAAAACGGGTTTCGGCAAACGCACCGGCGAGCGTCATGGCGGTAGGGCCGCTGGGTAGGGCGCTGGCTTCCGGGCTGAAGATGCTCTCGCCGCCAAGCGTGTCGACCGCCGAGACTTTATAGTAATACGTTGTGCCGTTGAATACCGTGGTATCGATATACGCGGTATCGGGTACGAATATGCTGGCAATGGAATCTTGGCGAGTTGGCACAAAACTGCTAAGTGTTTCGCGGTATACGATATAGTGCGAAAGATCGGTGTCTGGGCTGGATGACCAGGCAAGTTGCACACGGCGATGGCCGGCTGCAGCGGTCAGTGTCGCCGGTTTGGCGGGCAGGGTGTCTAAAGGTCGAGCCTGCGCGGCAGGGGTAAGCACGCTTTCCAGATTGGCCGTATCGACCGCCGACAACCAGTAATAATAGGTCGTCCCATTGACCACCGTCGTATCGGTTGCCATCGTATCGGGATGAGTGATCGTAAGAACGACCGAAGCGGCGGCAGAGTCCCGCGCCGTATGCCGATAGAGTTTGTACAGCGCCATGTCTATTTCGAAATTGGCCGTCCACTGTAGCGTCACCTGACGCTGACCCGACAACGCGAAAAACTGTCGTGGGGTGAGCGGCGCTACATCGTTAAACTTGAATACCGACATGCCGTCAAAGTCGCTGGCGATATATACAAAGTTGCCATATGCGGAGACTGCGGCGCGCCGAGGAAAACCCAGTCCATCCGTCGATCCGCGTCCGTCCTGCTGTTTTTCGATAAAGGTAAGCCGTCCATTGGATGCATTCCGCGAAAACACCACCAGCGCCCCGTCTCCGCTGCCAGTGACGTATACGTACTGTCCGTCTGGACTCATCAGCACCGAGGTGGGCGAACTCATCCCGTCCACATTGGCGGTTCCTTCGCGCTGAATCTCGACAAAAGTCAGTTTGCCGGTTGTCACGTCACGCGAGAACACGGCCAGTTCGTTTTCGAAATTTCCGGTGACGTAGAGGTGTCTGCCGTCCCTGCTTACGGTCGCGCCAAGCGCACCGAACAGCCCGTCCACCCCGTTCTGACCGCCCACAACGGTCTCTACAAAGCTAAGTCGTCCGGTGTGTCTCTGCTAAATACGGTCACGGCATCGTCGTTAAGACTGGTCGCGTACAGGTACTTGCCGTCGGGACTTATAGCGAGTCCTTTAGGGTTGTCAAGCAGGGTGACACCGCCGACACCCGTTTGTGCATATTCGACAAAGGTTATCTTACCGGTAACGATGTTTCGGCTAAAAACCACGATGGCGTCTTCGTCGGAACCAGCTACGTATACGTGGGCGCTGTCCGGACTCATCAGCACGAAAGACGCACCGTTTAGTCCATTGATTCCGGCAAGTCCGTCAAATTTGGCTTCGACAAAAGTAAGCACGCCTGTTGTCGCATTTCGGCTAAAAACCGATACGGCGTCGTCGATAGAACCTGTGGTGTACACAAATTTTCCGTCGGGGCTGACGGTTACGCTCGATGTTGAAAGAAGACCATGGACACCGTTTTGGTTGTCGCTGTGAACCTCGACAAACAATAGCTTTTCCTGTGCATCGTCGCGTCGAAACACGGAAAGCTCGATTCCGGAGCCGTTGGCTACGTACACATGTTTGCCATCCGGGCTGATGGCTACGTCTTGCGCTTCCGAAAGTCCGTCAGCTTCCCCGTCCCCTTCGAAGCGAGACTGTGAGTAGTCTAATTCTCCGGTAAGTGTGTCACGGTCCAAAGTGGTCAGTGCGTTGTCGAACTGCGCGGCGGCATACAGATAGCGTCCATTTGGGCTGAGGGCAAGACCGCTTACTCCGCTCAACCCGTTTACGTCGTTTTCGCCGTCGATCAACACATCGTTGAAGACAAGCGCTCCAGTGGTCGTATTGCGTGCAAAAATCGCCACCGAAATATCGTTGATCGCCGCGGCATAGACCTGTTCGCCGTCTGTGCTGACGATAAGATACGAAATCCCGTCCAGCCCGTTGATACCACCGTTATTGTCCGTCTTTACTTCTACGAAGGTAAGCGCACCAGTGGTGCTGTTGCGGCTAAATACCGCTATTTTGTCGTCAAAACTCCCCCCGGCGTACAGATGGCTGCCGTCCGGACTTATGGCCAGCGAGCCTACACCGTTGAGACCGTCCACACCGCCGGTCCCATCCACTTTTACCTCTACGAAGGTAAGTGCTCCGGTGGTCGTGTTGCGGCTAAATACCGCGATGGCGTCATCGTTGCTACCGGCGGCGTACACATGTTGGCCGTCCGGCGAAATGACGATCGCCAGTCCGCCGCTGAGACCGTCCACGCCGTTTTGACCATCCGTATGTTTTTCTTTGAAACCGAGTTCGCCGTTGACCGGTGCCCGGCTAAAGACAGCTACGCTGTGATCGATTTGGCTGATTACATAGAGGTGTTTGCCGTCCGGACTTATCGTCAGCGATGCGGCACCGTCCAGTCCCTCTATACCGCTGACCCCGTCTTTTTTAAATTCGGAAAAGTCAAGTGTTCCGCTGTCGGTATTTCGGTTGAAGACGGCCACCGCGTCGGCGAACTCGCTCGCGGCGTACAGGTGTTTGCCATCAGGGCTGATAAGCAGTGCGCTGGCCCCATTGAGACCGTCCACTCCGGTCGTATTGTCTTTTTTCACTTCGACGAATCTCAGCGTGTTGCTGGTCGAGTCCCGTGCAAATAACGTCACCGCATCGTCGGTGTTGCCAGCGGCGTATACGTATTTTCCGTCAGGGCTAACCGTCACGGCTATCACCCCGGAGAGACCGTCGATCAGATTGATGGTTTCTTTGAGCACTTGATCAAAGGTCAGCACCGTCCCCGTCTGTGCCTGCGTGGAAGCCGGGATAATCGCCGCAAGAAAAATGGCGACTCCTGTCTGCCAAAAACGCAGAAGGAAGAAGAAAGAAGAAAGAAGAAAGGATAAAAGATGAGCGAAGCGATACAACCCTTGCGATCATCGTCTGCTCCTTGCGCCGGGAGAAGGTCCGGGGAAATCCACTGTTGCTGAAAAGACCATATAACGAAAAAGCACGCTCAGGTCAACGGCTTTTCCATAAGACGCGGCAAAGCTGTTTTTACTTGAGCGGCTCCGACGTGGCGTGTATATTTTCCGGGCCGGATGGATAAGGAACAATTGCTTCTTTTTGGCGAGATAGGTCATTCGGAGGCCGGTAATAGGGGCTATCCGATCGTGTACGCGGTCTCGGATAAGATTCATTTCTTCTCCAGTGGGATGGGAACCCCATGAGCTTGCTGTGGGGAGGAATGCCATAAAGGGTTGACAGCGAGAAACCCACTGACAAATAACGACCTGTTTTGTATGCTATGGATAT
>VGJU01000214.1 GCA_016867335.1 Candidatus Zixiibacteriota bacterium
CGACATTTTGAACAAGGCGGACTCGTTGCTAAACGTGTTGTTCCACCGGTTGACACCGGGAAGATAAAGACCGTCTTCGTGACGGTCCACATACCCCTGACAGGATACGTGTGTCATCCGTGCTCCGGTGATGGAAATGATTTGGCTGGTGGAATGTGTGGGATAGTACATCGGCGGTCCGCCCGCGATCTCGCGCCATTTGTCCCCGCCCCGCCATTTTGCCACGTCGTACAGTCCGTGATCCCAATCGTGATAGTATTCCCCCTCGGCATAGACGATATGACCAAACTTGCCTTCTCGATGCCGGTTGCGGCAGTATATGACACCGGGATAATAATAACTGGTCTCGCCGATCATGTAGATACGACCCGTTGCTTCGACGGTTTTTACCAGTTCGGCGATTTCATCGAGGGTAATCCCCGTAGGCACGGCGGAGTAGACGTGTTTGCCCGTTTTGAGTGCCTGTATCGCCTGTGACGCGTGGAGCCAGTTTTGTGTGATAATGGCTACCGCGTCCACGGTGGTCGTCAGTGCGTGATCGAGCGAGGGCGAGGTGGAGGCGATGTCCCATTTTTCAGCGTTCCGCGTCAGTTTTTCGGGATCGAGATCGCATAGCGTAACCCGATCTACCGCCGGATGCGCCTTGAAGAGCGGAATAAAGCATTGAGCAAATGCGCCGACGCCCACTACGGCAAGTTTAATACCCATGACGTCTCTCTTTCTCGATCGAAAAGGCTCGGCTATACCGAGGTTGAACTGCAAAACGTAGCTATTTGCTTCCAGATATCATCCGGCGTCCGGCGACAACCGTCCGGTGTAAAAGCGGCGACACGGTGCGGTCGGATAGCCCGATGGCTCAATACCCTGAATATCTTTCGGTTGTAAAAGGCCCAGTGGGCATCAGCCAGGTTGCGCCCTGTTTCGCGTTCGCGTTGCCGAAACGCAAGCAGACACAGCGACATAGGCCCGTCCATATAGCGAATGCATATCGAACCGAGACCGCAACGGATATGTTCCGAGTCCATAATGACCATGCTGGGAAAAGTCAGGACACAGCCGGATCGATTATGGGCACGTTTTTTAAACGTTTCGATCAGCGTTGCGGGCTGTTTATGCAAGTAAAAGGCGTCCCATTCCATCCGCAGATCGTATAGGTCGATCCCGTCCTGTCCCATCTGATCGATTTCAAGATGAAGCCAGCCGTGCTCGCGTTCCAAATAGGCGGCCAGGTGGGATTTTCCGACGCCGGAAGGGCCGAGTAGAAAAAGGGCGGAAAAAGGCGGCGTCATGGGGTTCCGTGCGCTTCAGCGGTGATTTGTTCTTTTGCCCATGCAAGGGCTTTGTGTGCAGCGGCCGTGTCGGGCACGCCTCCGGAGGCCATGTGGGGTCTGCCGCCACCTCGTCCGCCGACCATAGCGGTCGCGGTTCGCATAAGTTCGCCCAGATGCGGCGCAGACAGTCCCTCGTCGCGTACAAACACCATCTCGGACGTGCCGCAGACAAAAAGCGCGATGCGGGGACTGTGTTCCACCGATAACCGGGCCAGCTTTTTTATCGTGTCCGCGTTGCGTTCGGGAAACATGGCCGTAAGAACCGTGCCCGAGCCGGTCTGACAGGCCTCTGTGACGAGCCGATGGGCTTCCATTCGGAGTAATTCCTCTTCTTGATCAGAAAGCCTCTTTTCCGTCTGGCGCAGATTTTCTCGAAGTTTTTGGATCAGACCGGGGATGTCTTCGAGACCGGTGTCCAGTTGTGTGGAGAGGGCTTCCATGTAGGCGATGCGGCGGGTGTAGTCGTCGAGGGCGCGTCTGCCACATACAAAGGGGATGCGGTACAGTCCGCCGTGTACACGGCGCGGGGTGCGGCTTAGTAGCTGGATAGTCCGCAGTTCGCCCGTACGTCGGCAGTGGGTTCCTCCGCAGGCGGTTCGGTCCAGTCCCTCGATATCGACGATACGCAAAAGGCCGGACCGGTCCGGTATACGGCGCAATCCTATCGTGTCGGCGTGTTCTATGGACACCTCATAGACCGATATGGCAAGATCGTCTTCGACGACACGACGTAACACCGCGTCCACCGCATCCCACGCTTCAGGCGACACAGGGATACGGTCCACGTCGATGGTGGAAACGTCGCGGCTCATGTGAAACGAAACCGTCTGTGCCTCTGCTTGGTCGAGGAGTACGGCGGAGAGTACGTGTTGGCCTGTATGCTGTTGCGTATGGTCGTAGCGGAGGGCTTTGTCGATCTTTCCATGCGCCGTGTCCCCCTCTATAGGAGATTCGAGCACGTGGAGTACGACCGCGCCTTCTGTGGTGACATGGACGACGGGAATGTCGTTTATCGTGCCCGAATCGGCGGGCTGGCCACCCGATTCCGGGTAAAAAGCCGATCGGTCGAGCACCACGGCGGGGTGTCCTTCATACACCCGCCGTTCCACGATATGGGCGTCAAATACTACAAGACGGGCGTCTTCGAAATAGAGACGTTGGGTAGGCGAAACCACGGAGGGCGCTCTCCCGGTGTATGCTACCAGGTGGAGGCCATAAACGGTACGCGAGCCGACCCCACGGGACGATCCGAAAACTGGACAAACCCGTACAGTTCGGGAACGTGCATGCTGTAAATGCCCACGCGCGACCATGTCCAGTCCTTGCCGGTCCATGTGTTGGCGCGGTCACGCACAAGACGTGACAGGTTGACCCGCCACACGTCGCCATCCTTTGGCGGGAAATTGCATTTGGGCGCCTGAGCCATCATGCTCGAATAGTCAAAGGCGATGACGGCGGACCATCCTTTGTCTACGGTCCATGAGGCGTTGAGGGTGCCGTTGATCTGTACGGCGCTACGCAACCCTTCCCAATTCCATGCGATGTCTCGGGTTTCACCGCCACTCCGGTCATAGGGCTTGTGGAGCAGAAAATCGTACACGCAGTTGAGCGCGTTCATTCCAAATTCCATGTATTCCTCGCCGTCGCCGTCCGGGTCGATAAACACTTCGAAGTCAGGATCGTAGGCATAGACGTGTTCGTCGCGTGTGGTAATCGTACCCCACACATCGGGGCACTCCATATCCACTCCTACGTAGAAATAGCGGTCGTCCCACAGCATTTTGGCGCGTGTCGCCCACTCCGGAATGATATCGGGATCTTCGATGTGGCCAAAAAGCGGAGTCCATTCGGCACGCATCCACGAAGGATGATCAATTCGTCCGTCCACGATAAACGGTTCGTCTACGTGATGGCATACATAGGTAGCCGGACGCACTTTCTTTTTGGTTTCCTCGACTCTGGCAAAATACTCCTGATCGGTCATATCCTCCTCCGTGTTTTATACCGCTCTCCTCGTGTCTTATGACGAGGTATTACCGCACCGTCCATTATCCATTGTCCATGGGTTTTACATTCTCATCCGCAGCATCGGGTTGCTGAAAGAGACGGGAATAAACTCTCCCGTGCGCATCGATCGGGTTCCGGGGTTCATAAAATGGATGATAAAAGCGCGCCGCTGTCGGTCGGTCAGATTTGGCGGCGTGTAGTGAAACGTCTGACAGTGGTGGATAAGCGCACCGCCTGCTGGCAGTTCCACGGTCACGGCTTTCGATGGGTCCACCGACTTTTCCATGTCGAACAACAGGTTGGTTTCGGCGGATTTATCGTGGGTCACCGCCATTCGATGCGATCCGGGCATAAGATGCATGGCCCCGTTGTGTACGTCCGCATCGTCGAGCGTCATCCAGCAACTGACGAGGTTGGCGGGCTGACATTGCCAGTAGGCGTTGTCCTGATGCCAGAACACCGCGCCGCCGTGATGCGCGGGTTTGAACAACGCCTGATCGTGAAAAAGTTGGATATTGGGGCCGAGCAACGATTCTACCAGATCGAGAATGGGTTTGTGGTACAGCAAGGAACGGAAATGGATGTTGCGTTCGCACATCTGCATGATCTGGAGCATCTTGACCGAGGCGGCGTTGCGTTCGACGACATCCTGTGTTTCGTTTCTGGCCAGATTGCGGTAATGGCCGGTGAGGTATGCCTGATCGAACTCGTGGTCGTATTCGCGGCGGAGCGTTTCGACCCTATCGTCATCGAGAAGTTTGCCGATCTTGACAAATCCTCGTTCGTGAAATTCGGCCACCTGTTCGAACGTGAGGCCCGCGGGCCGGATCGTTTCCGTGCTCATCCTTTGGTGTCCCCCGGTTTTGTCCATCTGCGCGTATTTGGGCTTGATTCGATCTGCAAGCGGGGATATTTTCCCCTCTGTCAGTATGTACGCGCACAGACGAAGCAGGCAAGACTTTTTTCCGTCCATCCTTCTGTCGAAAGAGACCTTTCATGAACGAATTTCCGGATGACGAACAGTTATTTTCCCTGTACCGGACGTTGCTTACGATTCGGTATACGGAGGAACAGCTTGCCCGGTCGTTTTTGGCTGGGTTGGTACATGGCGCTTGTCATACCTATGTGGGTGAAGAGGCTGTGGCAACGGGGGTATGCGCCCATCTGCGTCGTGACGACAGCGTATTCAGCACCCATCGGGGACACGGTCATGCGCTTGCCAAGGGAGTGCCTCCGCGCGAGGTGATCGCCGAACTTTTCGGGCGTGAAACCGGGTGTTCGCGCGGACGCGGGGGGAGTATGCACCTTTTTTCGCCGGAAATCGGGATGATGGGTACAAGCGGGATCGTTGGGCCGTGCATCTTGCAGGCCGCGGGCGCAGGATTTTCGGCCAAACTGCTGGGCACAAACCGCGTGGGAACGGCATTTTTTGGCGACGGAGCCGTCAACAACGGTGCGTTTCACGAGGGGCTGAATCTAGCCGCAATCTATCAGTTGCCCGTGCTTTTCGTATGCGAAAACAACTTGTACGCTACCGAGATCGCGTTTTCGTACGCCTCGAAAAATCCCAGTGTCGCCTCGCGTGCGCAGGCATACAACATGCCGGGGATCGAGGTGGACGGCAACGACGTGCTGGCTGTGTATCGGGCTGCCGGAGAAGCGGTCCGGCGCGCGCGCGCCGGGGAAGGCCCCACCTTGATCGAATGCAAGACATACAGAACCCGTGCGCATGCCGAAGGGATGCGCGACGCAGGATATAGAACGGTCGAAGAAATCGAATCGTGGAAACAACGCGATCCCATCAAGATGTTCCGCGAGCGTCTGACCACGCGCAACGCCGCCGTCGTCTCCGTGTTGGATGCCATAGAAGCACAGGTGCGGGCGACGGTAAGCGAGGCCGCCGTCTTTGCCGAAAAAAGCCCCTATCCCGATGGAAATACCGCCGCCACGCACATATACAGCATGGAAGGATGACCCAAAGCCTATGAGAGAGATGACGTTTTCTCAGGCGACACACGAAGCGCTGTCGGATGCGATGGCCGAAGACCCCACCATTTTCGTGGTGGGCGAAGGCATCGGTCCGCGCGGAGGGAATTTCAATACCACGGTGGGGTTGTACGAAAAATACGGCCCGATGCGGCTGTGCGACACGCCGATCTGTGAGCGCGGTTTTATCGGACTCTGTACCGGTGCGGCCATGACGGGCGCACGCCCGGTCGTAGATTTCATGTTTATAGACTTTATTCTGGACGGCATGGGAGAACTGATCAACCAGACGGCCAAAATGCAGTATATGAGCAGTGGACGGTTGCGTATGCCGATGTTGTTGCGTGGCTGTATCGGCATCGGTAATTCCGCCGCCACACACCACTCCGGCAGTTATTATTCCATCTTTACGCACATCCCCGGTTTTCGCGTTGCTTTGCCGTCCAACCCGGCCGACGCCAAAGGACTTTTGGCCTCGGCGCTCAAAACCGACGACCCGGTGATCTTTCTGGAACACAAAATCCTGCTCAGCCAGAAAGGACTGGTTCCGGAGGGGCGCTATGAAACGCCGTTCGGACAGGCTTCCGTGGTGCGGGAAGGGACGGATTTGACCGTGGTGGCCTTGACCGTCATGGTCAAACGGGCGTTGGACATCGCCGGACAACTGGCGTCTGAGGGTATTTCTGCCGAGATAATCGACCCACGGACGGTAGCGCCGCTGGACATGGACACGATTCTTGCCTCGGTAAATAAAACCGGCCGGGTTTTGATTCTCGACGAAACGTTTATGCCCTGTGGCATCGGGGCCGAGATCGCGGCACAAGTGGTAGATCGGGCGTTTGACGATCTTGACGCGCCTATCCGTCGGCTCAACGGCGAACATGTTCCGACACCCTACAGCCCGTCGCTCGAACGCGCCATCGTACCCGACAACGACCGTATCGTCCGAGAAATCCGCGCCCTGCTGGCGGAATAGGCGACAGACACAGGAGAAGCGTACATGGCGTATCAAATCCTGATGCCCCGTCTGGGATGGAACATGGAAGAAGGAACACTTGTCGAGTGGCTCAAACAGGACGGCGAGCGCGTACAGACCGGGGATCTGGTGTGTGTAATCGAGGGTGACAAGGCCACCAACGAAGTCGAGTCGTTTGAGTCGGGTGTGTTGCGTATCCCACCGTCCGCGCCATCCCCCGGCACTACGGTT
>VGJU01000215.1 GCA_016867335.1 Candidatus Zixiibacteriota bacterium
TCCATACCGCGCCGGAACTGGCATTCCGCATACTGTCCGTTGTCTGAAATAGATATACATCCGGTCTTGAAAGCAGATAATACACCGTTCCATCATCCGAGCCGTTATCTATTAAAAAAAAACGATCCACGCCTATCTGGCGATAATAGTCGCAGAAATCTTTGATCCGAAATATTTCATTGCGAATTTTACCTATCAAAAGCACATCTTTTTGTCGAATGTTTATTGCATGGCTGGAGAGAAGACGCCAGTCGGCTATGTCTCGTATTCTGATATACTTCCCACCTTTTGTCGAATTTCGCCATAAAGCATCGGCTTGTTCTATTCGGCCGATATGAGAAAGCCGCCATATCTCAAGTTAAAGCCAAATATCATACACACGATGGCGTAGATCAGGCTCATGTTCCATTTTTTGCTCAAGCTGATGTATTTTATCGATCGCCAGAGGATATTCTTTTTTCAAAATGAGCATTTCGCACTCGTACGCCTGAAGCTTGAGCAGTTCTACGGGATCTCCTCCATGCTGTGTTCCATGCAACTTAAACGCGTGCAGGAGAAGACGTTCGGCATGGCCTTGATAGCTATGATTTCTGTATAGTTGTTTTATCATCCCGCTAAATTCAACCGTGACATCCTGAAGGGTAAGCGCTTCTTCCACAACCCTTGCCAGCCTCTCTAGATCATGTTGTTTTTTATGAAAATTAAACTTTTCGCTTATAAAGTGTTTAGGATCAAATTGAGAATTACAAACTTCGAGATAACGCCCTGCCGCCTCAAATTCAGCCCAATGGATCAACAAACGCAATTTCTCACGAGCTATTTGCATATTCGATGGGAATTTTTCGACTGCCTCATCCCAGCGCTCTATCCCCGTTTCCCACTGTCTACGAAGATCCGCTATACGCGCAAACCCCGTGTACCCAGTGACCTGATCGGGAAAACGCCGTTTCATCATCACGTAAATTTGCTCCGCCTCGTCATATCTTCTCAATTTGACGAGTCCGTCGGCCAACCCGGGCCAACCGGTACCGCTTTCCGGAAATACCTCCAATAGCGCCTGCCAACGGGTAACCGCCCTCGTCCCATTCCGTGCGACGATGTGCTACCATGGCATATCCTGCATACCCTTTCGGATGCTCAGGATAGATTTCCATAGCGGCTTTTAAGCTTTGTTCGGCCTCATCGAATCTACTCTGTTTTAATAACGCTTCACCGACCTCGATCGGATGACTCTCCGTAACATGGACCGCACCGTTGTGTTCCCGGTACGTCATCTGGTCTTGGGGGATGACAACAGGGGGCTGTTTCGGATCTATCTCCACCCCTTGGGTCTGAGCACCAGTATCAACCGTCTGAGAAACGACAGGCTGTCCGTTTTTTCGGATAAAATGGTTCAAAAAGCCACGAAAACGCATGACTCAAATCCCCCGGCTTGCTATGAAGGTTCTATCTTCAAAAACCGATGGTACTTGCTCAACACCTCGTCGGTTGGCCCCATGCCACACAATTCCCCGTGGTCTATCCAAACTGTCCGCTGACACAACTTCCGAATGACATCCGTCGAATGCGACACCAACACGGCCGTCCGGTTCGATTGTATCTTTTGTTGCATCACCTCGGAGGATTTGGCCTTGAATTGGGCATCGCCGACCCCCAGCGCTTCGTCGACCAGCAGAATGTCCGGATCGAGTTTTAAGGCGACGGAAAATCCAAGTCTTGCCCGCATACCCGATGAATAGGTATAAAGCGGATGATCGATAAAGTCGTCCAGCTCTGCAAAAGCGATGATGTCGCTCATCCTGTTTACCACATCCCGTTTTCGAAAACCGAGCAAAAGACCGTTCAAAATGGCATTGTGACGACCACTGAGCATCTTGTCGAATCCGATCCCCATAGACAAGAGCGCAGTGGAATATCCATGATTGATGCACACACCTGAATCCGGTTCGATGATCCCGGCCAGCACGCGAATCAGCGTGCTTTTTCCAGAGCCGTTCCGCCCGATGATGCCAAGCGATTCGCCCATCTGCAAATCAAACGAAATATCGTGTAGCGCGGTAAACAGAGATTGTCGGAACAGGCCGGATCGTCTGTAAAACCGCACCCCCACGCCACGGAGCGAGATCACGTTTTCACTCGAAATGGGTTCCGCCGACATTATGGACATATCCTGGGGTAGAGGCGGTCAAAACGCTTGATAAAAAGATTCGTTGCCACGATACCGATGATAGCGGCATTCGCGACAAGCCCAAGCGAGGTCCAGTCGGGCCAGTCGTGTTTCATCATAACGGCTCGGTAGCTTTCGATCAGATTCGCCATGGGATTCAGATAAAAATATTCTTTGTATTTTTCAGGGATTCGCTCACTGGAATAAAAGATACCGGAGAGAAAGAGCATCAACCTGAGCAAAACGCCAAAAACGTATTCAAGATCCGGCATAAACGGAACGACCGCGGCTACCAGGAAGGCGCCTGCCGTGATCACGAGAAGTTGAACCAGAAGAATCAACGGAAGCGATATATACTTGACGTCCGGGGTGTGTCCGTAAATGATTAAGAATATGAGCAGAATAAGAAAGACAAAAGAAAACTTGATCGTGTCCAGAACGATTATGACGCATGGAAAAACCACCTTGGGGATATCGACCTGCGACATAAGCGAGCCACCACCCCAGATCGAGTTCATGCTATGCGAAATCGTATTTGAAAACCAATGCCATGTAGTGACACCGATCAAAAGAAAGGCGACATAATCCGGCTCCCCGCGCTGCAACAGCACATGGAACACCAGATAAAAAATCGCCATGGTGAGAAGGGGATGAAATACCCACCACAAAAAACCCAAATAATACCGAGAAGCCTCTACCCTGAGTTTGGCGAATGCTTTAAATAACACAACTTCTCTGTGCTGTTTGCTCAAAAAAAACACGTAGGTCTCCGGTAGGCGGCCCTTTTGCATGTCGAGCGTCAATAAACTCAAAACCCTAACATACGAATACCGTACGCTATCCGTCAAGGTGTGATTGTGCATTAGCCGTCTCACCGCAAACAAGATTTTTACTGGAAAGGCAGGTGCATGTCTCTTACAAACACCGAAGTCGGCCCCTTGCAGAAGTCGTCCGCAACCGGTGGCTCGCCGCGCCCGGTGGCGACCGGGTTGACGATTCGGGCCGTTCTGACCGGCCTGACGCTGTCCGTCCTGCTGACGATATGGGCCATTCATTCCTCGTATGTCGTCCATGCTTCGCATATCAGCGTCATGCATCTTCCCGTGTCGGCGCTTTTTCCTTTTATCTGTGTCGTTTTTCTGCTCAATCCCCTTCTCAAGCGAACCGGATGGCAAAACGGTTTTAGCACGCAGGAGATGGTGGTCGTTTTTTTTCTAGTGTTTACCGCTTCGGCGATCCCGGGCTGGGCATTCAGCACGTACGCCCTCTCGGTTATCAGCGGCCCAAACTATTTCGCTTCTCCCGAAAACCGGTGGGGCGAACTGTTTTTCGAACATCTCGCGTCTTGGCTCATCATCCCGAATCATAACAACGCGATCACCTGGTTTTTCGAAGGTGCTCCCAAAGATGCGGCGATTCCGTGGCAGGTGTGGGTCGTTCCGCTGTTCTGGTGGGGAACCTTTTATTTGGCCCTTTTTCTCACGGGCGCGTCCCTGATGGTCATTCTCCGCAAACAGTGGGTGGAACACGAACGGCTGGCGTTTCCGCTAGCACAGGTTCCGCTGATTCTCGTGGAGGGTGTCGAAGACCGTAGTTTTCTACCCCGCATCGCCCGCGAACGCCTGTTCTGGTGCGGATTCGCCCTTACGGCAGGCATGCTGATCTGGAATATGATCGCGTATTTCGGAAGGGTTCCGGCGATCCCCATCGGACCGCAGTACAGCACCCCCTTTACCTTGGCCCAGTCGTTTCCGGCGATACAACTCAAATTCAACTTTTTGGTGGCCGGCGTCGCCTATTTTACCCGCGTGGAGGTGTTGCTCAGCGTTTGGCTGTTTTATCTGTTTCGCGTAGTGGAGGAGGGCACGCTCAACCGGGTAGGCATGCCCAATGTAGCGCAAATCGTACAGACCCAGCATTTTGCCGGGTTTACCGTTTTTATCCTGTTCGGGATATGGGTGGCGCGTAAACATCTCAAGCTGGTGTGGGAAAAGGCATTGGGCAAGTCGGACGAACTCGACGACACACGCGAATTTTTCTCATATCGCGCCGCAGTAGCCGGGCTGGCCGCCGGACTGCTGTACATGTTGTTCTGGCTGTATACCGCCGGGATGGACCTTGCCATCGGCGTCGTGATGCTTGTCGCGCTGCTTATCCTTTTTTTTGGTGTAACGCGTGTCGTGGCGGAGACAGGACTGGTGTCGCTCGATCTACCCTACAACAGCGCCAACGAAGTGACCACACAGTTTGTAGGATCGGCCAACGTGTCCCCCAAAACACTGACGGCGCTATGGCTCAGCCAGACGTTTTCGAGAAATTGGCGCACGCTCGGCATGACCTCGATGGCGCATTGCGCCAAAGTGGGCGACCAGATGGGCGGTGTCGGAAGGGGCGTATTTTCCGCCATCGCCGTATCGCTGGGTCTGAGTTTTGTAACGTCCGTGGTCTACACGCTTTATATCGGATACGATGTGGGTGCTTCCCAGTTTACCGAACCCGCTTTCCCCGCCGGATCGCGTGGGTACTGGGATGGGCTTGCCAATCTTATGGGCAACCCCAAAACCATGACAGGGTTGGAGTTTGTCTTTTTCTGGATCGGGGCGGCGGTCTCCGGCTTTTTGGTGTTCGGGCATCACCGGTTCCCTTGGTGGCCGATTCATCCGGTGGGGTTTGGCGTGGTGATGACGCACGCGGCCAATATTGGCGTGTTCTCGATCTTTTTTGTATGGCTCGTCAAAACCCTGCTGCTCCGTTTTGGCGGGGTGCAACTGTACAAACGTGTCCAGCCTCTTGTCGTGGGTATGATCGTCGCGCATGCCACCTGCGTATTCGTTTCGTATCTTGTGGATATGATCTGGTTCCCCGGTAGCGGTCATGCCATAGACGATTGGTAGGCACAATTGTCAATTGTCAATGATCATGAACATAATCCCTTGCTTTGAAATGGCTTGAGATGCCTCACTCATGGGACATAAAGAGAAGATCGGTATAATAAAAAGAGGGGGATTGCCATGACACAGGAGGATATTCACCGTCTGGACGGTCGTACGGCGCTTGTCACAGGTGGGGCGCAGGGGCTGGGACTGGGGATCGTCGAAGAGTTGGCGCGGCAGGGTGCGGCGGTGACGATAGCCGATCTTCAGGTCGCAAAGGCTCAAACCGAGGCGACACGGCTCTGCGCGGCAGGGTTCGACGTGGCAGCGGTTTCGCTTGACATCACCCAGAGCGCGCAGGTCGATGACGTCTTCGAAACGCTTGTCCGCGCGAAAGGACGGCTGGATATTCTGGTAAACAACGCGGGTGTCGGCCAGCATATCGCCGCCGTGGTAGATCTGTCTGACGCAGAGTGGAACCGGGTCATCGCGGCGACGCTGACGGGCGCGTTCTACTGTTGCCGGGCCGCCGGACGTATCATGGAGCGTCAGGAAGCAGGGAGCATCGTCAGCATTTCCTCGATCAACGGTCAGAATCCGGCGGCGTTGGTCGCCGCGTACAACGCCGCCAAAGCGGGTGTGATCAGCCTTACCCGCACGCTGGCACTCGAACTGGCGGCCTATGGCGTGCGTGTCAATGCCGTGTGTCCGGGACCGGTGTACACCGAGTTTAACCGAACCGTCATGGCCGAACGGGGCAAAACCTTGCGTCTTACCGAAGAACAGATGATCGAACGTATCCGAGCTTCGATTCCGCTGGGACGGTGGGGACAACCCGAAGATATCGCGCGCGCGGTCGTCTTTTTGTGCAGTCCGGCATCCGGGTGGATGACCGGAGAGGTGCTGCGGGTCAGCGGCGGTCTGGAGGGCGTATCCGCCGCGCCGCCAAAACAAAAACGGAAATAGCCGCTAAATCTTCCCCTCGTTTTCCCATTTTTCAAAAAGCATCTTCTGATACGCCTGCTGGCCTTCACGGTCTACTTTGGCGCTCTTGCCGAAATATACGCATCCGAGCGCGCGCCGCTGGCGATCCGACGGGTTGGCGTCGGTGCGGTGAATCGTCATACAATGATGCGCGATGACATCACCCGGTGCTACCATCGCTTCCTCCTCGATCCGGCTGTCTTCTTCGCCGAAATCCACAAGCCCTTGCGAAAACCCCAGCACATTGCTCAACGCGTGCGGTCTCATGCCTTTCCGGTGCGAACCGGGAACATACCGGATACATCCGTTTTCCCGGTCGGCCCGGTCTACGGCGATCCAAAAGGTCATGGCGATCATCGGATCGAGCATGAAATAATAGCCGTCCTGATGCGGAGGAGTCGGTTTCCCGATACGCGG
>VGJU01000216.1 GCA_016867335.1 Candidatus Zixiibacteriota bacterium
CCGATCCGGCACTCGGACGTCTGTGCAAAACCCGGTGGCAACTGTGGCATCGGCGGATCGACGGATGGCGTACGATCCGCAACGGCGACCATTACGATGAACGCGAACCCTGCCCGCTTGTCCGTTGCGGCGAGCGTCTTCTCTTATCAGTCAACCCGCTGATCGACCGTACTATCGCCAGCGGCGGCGGGAAATGCTCCCCCTATCTCCTCGAATGGCCCGCAGACGATCCGGCACGTTCTCCCGTCGTACACCACCCTGTGTGGGACAAGGTCTACGACAGCTTTTGCGAACACTCCTATCGCGGCATCGGAACCGACCCCGACGCTCAGACGGTACTCCTGCTTCATATCGACGCCCACCAAGGCTACGCATGGAGTTTTATGGACCCCTCTGGCGCTTGGCCTCATCAGGGTTTTTTGACCTTTCCCATTCGGGCCTGCTACCCGCAGGTCGGACTTCGCGGTTACAGTGCGCATGTACTCGCCGTCGGCGACATCGTAGAAACCCGCGAAGACTGGCGATCCTACAAAAGACAGATGACCGGAAACGCATGGGATTACGACTTCCGGAGTCTTTTTTATACGTGGACCCCCGATCTTCGCTCCATTCCGTTTCATACCCCGCTGGAAATCGCCTCGCATGAAAACACCGCCGGGCATATCCGAAACTCAGACCTTTGGATCGATGCCGACGGCTCGGTGCATATCCTGTTTACCGCCAAAAACATCTGGCACGATTTTATGCGGGATCGCTTCTTCCCCGGCACGCCAATCGTCAGCACGCTTGAATACCGCATGATCAAAAATGGAAACATCATCCGCTCGCATACGCTGACCTCGCATGTCAAAGACAAAACAGACACCGCGGAATCGGGTATCATATACACCGGTGCGGCGTTTCATGCAGGACCGGACGCCACGCTGCGAGCTGTCTATTGTCAGGCAGGAAAAGGGATGTATCTCATGCAGATATATCCATGGATCGGCGATACCCCCGTTTGTATCCCACTAAAACGCCCGATCGACTACTTTTTTATCCCCGCTCCGCGTAACGGCTCGGACCTTACCCGGTATATAGACCTGTACGGTATGAACGCAGGTTCGAACGGACTTTATTACGCGCGGGTAAACAGGTAACATCCGCTTTTGTGTCTCATTTTCTTCGAAGGATACTGCTATGAAAGTGCTTCTCAGAGAACAGGATCTTTCCGACGAATATATCCGTTTTGCACAACAGATCGGAGCGGACGGTTTCGACATCCACGATCCGTTCAACCTGCCGGGTGTGGTCGAACAGGGCTATCCCGACCGGGAAGCGCTTGGGCGGCTGTTGGACCGCATCCGGGCGGCAGGTCTGCGGGTATATCGTGTTGCACCCCAGACACCGGTCCGATACTTGAAAGGCGAACCCGGCGGCGAGGAGGATGTGGACCGTCTTAAAAAAACGCTCGAAGTCTTCGGTGTCGTCGGCATCCCATTTATGTCCATGCCGATCCATCTGGACAACCCCGGTTACCGGGGTGGGTACGCGTTTGTCCATCGCGGCGGATATACCATGCACGGGTTCGATATGACGCTTATGCGCAAAAAAATTGCGGCAGAAGGGTATACGGACCCCGTGCCGCTGGAAACCCACTGGGAACGCAGCGTTGCGCTGTACGGAGAACTGGTTCCGGTGGCCGAGCGTGTGGGGGTTCGGCTGATTACGCATCCATCCGATCCTCCCCTGCCCGACACCGACGTTTCGCCCCGCAAATGGTTCGGTCTCATGGACGCCGTTCCGAGTGACCATAACGGACTGCTGTTCTGTATCGGAACCCGTTACGAGTCGGGTACTTCGATTCTTGACGACATACGAACGTGGGGACGAAAAGGCAAAATCTTTCACACCCACTTCCGCAACGTGCGGGGAACGATCCCCAGTGCCGGCGGCTATCAGGAAATGGCGCTCGACGATGGTGACATGAACATGTTTACCGTACTCAAAACGCTCCGGGAAACCGGATACGACGGTGGGCTTCAGATTGACCATTTGCCGCACTACGACACCGACGACCGGCATAGCAAGATCGCATCCGCCTATGCGGTCGGGTATGTAAAAGCGCTTGTCATGGCGCTAAAGGGGTAGACGATCGTGTCGATTCCGCGTGTTGATCTGCTTATCGTCCGTGGTGTCGTGCTTACGGTAGACGCCGACCGTCGCATCTTTGCCAACGGCGCGATCGCTATAAAGGGCAACCGTATCGAGGCGGTAGGCCCTTCCGCCGAAATCGAGCGCCTCTATACCGCCACCCGCACCATCGACGCCGATGGGGGCGTGGTGCACCCCGGATTTATCGACTGCCACGTTCATCTCTCGCAACACCTGGGACGTGGAACGATCCCTGACATATGGCCCGAAGAACGCGAACACGAACAGTGGTTTCCGTATTGGACGCACATGAACGAAGAAGACGCGGCCTGCTCGGCTATGCTGGCGTGTCTGGAGATGCTTCGCAACGGGACGACGGCCTTTGCCGACAACGGGGGACGGTTTCAGGGCGAACTCAACGCCTTTGTAGCGCGCCGGGTGGGGCTTCGCGCCATGGTGGGCGAAGTCTGCTGGGACATCCCGCCGTACCCGGAAGTGGCGATCGGCGACACCCGAATGTGTCTGCAACGGCTCGAACGGCTGGTCGCGGCATTGCCCTTTACCGAAGACAGTCGGGTGTGGAGCGGTGTAAGCCTTGCGGGTATGGGCTACTGCTCCGATGCGCTCGTCGCCGGTGCAAAAGCCATTGCACGAAACGCCGGCGTCACCCTCGACCTGCACCAATCCTTCGGCTCAGCCGATACCCAAGCGTATCGCAGACACGCCGGCGGCGCTACCGCATCGGCGCATCTCGAACGTCTTGGTGTGCTTGACGACCAAACCCAGCTTGTACACATGATCCATACCGACCCTTCCGAAATCGAAATTCTATTGCGCACCGGAACGAATGTGATACACTGTCCTGCCGCCTCTACCCGTGTGGCCATGGGGGTATCCCATGTCGGTCACTTTCCGGAGATGGTCGATGCGGGTGTCAATGTCGCGCTCGGATCGGACTCCGGGAACTATTCGGACTTTTTTGATATAGGACGACAGGCGTATCTGACCGCCACGATTCATCGAGAAGCGCGTGGTCGGATGCCTGTCATCTCCGCCGAACAGGTCATCGAGATGGCTACTATAAACGGCGCGCGGGCACTTGGCATCGCAGACCGGACAGGCTCTCTGGAACCCGGTAAAATGGCCGACCTTGTCATCCATTCGAAATCCCGTCCCGAATGGCATCCCGGTCTCGATCCGGTAAACAGCTTGATCTACAGCGCGCAATCCGTGTCCGTCGATACCGTCATCGTGGACGGCAACATCTGTCTGGAAAACGGGCGCGCCACCCGGGTAAACGAGACCTCCGAATACCGAGACATCGACCGATCGGCTCGCGCCCTCTACGAACGGATGGGCTATCGGATTCCGCATCGATGGCCGGTGGTGGAGTGACAGATGGGCTTTTGACGCTACGGGGTCAGGTCTCTTCAGAAATGGGCAAATCGAGATCAGGTATGATCGAGATACTGAAGGTCATGGAGACGACGGTAAATGCCGTCGAAGCGAAGTAGGGATTCGTGGGTTCCGTTTTCACGAAGTTCGCCTTTGTGCATGACAAAGATGTGATCGGCGTTTCGCACCGTGGAAAGACGATGTGCGATGACGATGCTGGTACGGCTGTGCATGAGCCGCTCAACCGCCTCTTGAATCCATACCTCGGTTTCCGTATCCACATTGGCCGTCGCCTCGTCAAGCACCAGAATGTCCGGTTCAAAGGCCAGCGCGCGGGCAAAAGCAATCAGTTGTCTTTGCCCCGACGAGAGTGTACCGCCGCGTTCGCCAAGTAAGTGACCGTACCCGTCAGAAAACCGATCGACAAACCGATCCGCGTTGACATCGTGTCCGGCACGGCGTACCTGCTCGTCGGTAATGGCGATCTCACCCAGCCGGATATTGTCCGCAATCGTACCCGAAAAAAGAAACACATCCTGCTGGACAACGCCGATGCGTCGGCGCAGGGCTTCCACGTTCCACTGGCGCTGGTCGATCCCGTCGATGAGGATTTCACCTTTTTGCGGCTCGTAAAACCGAGCGATCAGGCTAACAATGGTCGTCTTTCCCGAACCTGTCGCACCGACGATCGCCACGCTACACCCCGGCTCGATGACAAACGATACGTCGCGCAACACCCAGTCTTCGTGCTGATAGGCAAACCATACATTGCGAAATTCGATCCTTCCTTCCACCTTGTCGCGCGCGACAGGGCCGCCTTCGGTTTCCGGTTCGGTGTCGATAAGATCGAAAATACGCTCCGCTGACGCCATGGCGGTCTGCATCGTACCATATCGGTCCGATATGTCCATAACAGGATGAAAAAACCGGGGGATATACTGGAGCATGGCAACCAGAATCCCCCAGCCGAGCGCACCCCGAATGACGTCTCCCCCTCCGTACCAGAGGATAAAGGCGGTGGTACCCGCGCCGATAAACTCGAGCAGCGGATACGAAAGTGTAAAATAGTACGTGGACTTGAGATTGGCATCGAGATAGCTGCGGTTGACTTGATCGAATTTGTCCAAATGTCGGCGTTCCCGGTTGAAAAGCTGGACGACCGGCATACCGGAGATGTTTTCATTTAGAAAGGCGTTGCGCCGCGAAAGACGGCTTCGTGCCACCTGAAACGCCCGCAACAGGCGCTGGTTGAAGTAAAATGCCGTGACAAACATGACCGGCATCGCGCCAAACATCACAAACGCCATCTCGGCGTTCATATAGTACATGTAGACCAGAATGGTAAACACTGTAAACAGATCGCTAAACGTGGAAACGATACCGTCCGAAAACAGTTCGTTGAGCGCGTCTACATCGCTTGTATTGCGCGTCATCAGTCGGCCTACGGGCATGCGGTCGAAAAATTTGGGAGGCAGTTTCTGGATGTGGCCGAAGATTTCGGTCCGCACGTCGTACATGGCCCACTGCGCGGTCAACCGAGTCAAATATCGCTCGAAATAGCTGGTAATCGACTGAAAGACAAGTATTCCGGCAAACAGCAGGACAAGCGGGTGCAACCCGGCAAGATCGCCGGTCAGGATGTGCTCGTCCACCGCGATTTTGGTAAGATAAGGTGTAGCCTGACGGGCCGCGGTGGTTGCCAGGATAAGCACAACCGCCAACGTAACCCATCTGGCATAGGGACGCAAATACCCCAGCAGTCGCCAGATAAGCCGGGCGTTGATCGGGCGTTCAGTAATTTCTTCTTCCTGATAGTTCACGTATCCAGCCTTTGACGTCTCGCATGGACGGTCGGCGGGAGTTTGGGGTATTACAAACGATTTAGTTCATCGCTCAGTTGCTGATGGCGAAACATCTCCGCATAAAGCCCGTCTTTTTCCACGAGTTCCACATGTTTTCCTTGTTCGGCGATGTGTCCGTCTTCGAGTACTACGATATGGTCGGCGTCACGGACTGTGGAGATGCGATGCGCGATGAGGATCGTGGTACGCTCCGCCATGACGCCTCGGAGTCTGTGGTGTATTTCGTTTTCGGTATGGGTGTCTACGCTTGCCATCGCATCGTCGAGGATCAGGATACGGGGTTGTCGGATCACCGCGCGTGCAAGCGCCGTGCGCTGTTTCTGCCCCCCCGACAAGGTGACGCCCCGTTCCCCCATCACCGTTTCCATTCCTTCGGGAAAATCGGCCAGGTCGTTGGACAGTTGCGACACGGCGGAAGCCCACTCCACTTGCTCCGGGACCGCCGCATCGAGTCCAAAGGCCACATTTTCATGAAGCGTATCCGAAAAAAGAAACGTATCCTGCGGGACATAGCCTATGGAAGCACGCAGCGTCTGGAGGTCGTACGTTTCAACGGGGCGTCCGTCAATCAACACATGGCCTTGGGTGGCGTCTACCAGTCGCGGGATAAGCCGGGCGATCGATGTTTTGCCTGCGCCCACACGACCTACCAGCGCAAGCGTACTTCCGGCGGGGATGTCGAGATCGATGTCCTTGAGCGCCGGCGCGCCGTTGTAGGAAAGACTGACCCCACAAAACCGGATATGTCCCTCCACCGGTAGGGTGCTGGCGTCTTGGGTGTTTTGGATGTCCGGTACGGTGTCGAGGATTTCGTCGATGCGTTTCATCGAGGCCATGGCGCGCTGAAACCGGTCGATCATCCAGCCCAGCGTGATCATGGGAAACACAAGCCGCGTAAGATAGGCGTTAAAGGCCACAAACTCGCCAAGCGTCAACTCGCCTCGGATGATTTTCTCGCCGCCAAGCCAAAGAACGATCAACAGCGAGGAGGCGCTGACAAGA
>VGJU01000217.1 GCA_016867335.1 Candidatus Zixiibacteriota bacterium
GAGATCGCGTTCGCGTTGTTCGGCGCGCTCGCGTTGCCGTTGTTCTTCTTCCACAAGCGACAATTTGCGCAAGGGGCGTGTGCGGTGAACGCCGTGCGTCTGGAGCGCATGACAAGCGTCCAGCACCTCGGATACCGCTTCCATGCCGTATCGTTCCTCGCACTGGCCGATATAGTGACGGGCAAACGCAAAATAGTCGAGAATGGCATCGGCGTGGGTCCACTGTTTGAACAGATGGTTGTTTTTCATAAAGGTGTTGTGACCGTACGCGGCGTGTGCGATGACAAGCGTCTGCATGGTCATCGTATTTTCTTCCATCAGATAGACCAGACACGGATCCGAATTGATCACGATCTCGTAGGCCAGACCCATTTTGCCGCGTTTGTACTGATCTTGGAGCAGGACAAACTGTTTTCCGAACGACCAGTGCGCGTAGTTGATCGGGATGCCCGCCGAAGTATAGGCGTCCATCATTTGTTCGCTGGTGATGAGTTCGATACGGAAGGGGTAGTAGTCGAGCCGGAGTTCTTCGTCTGCGATTTGCCCGATGGCTTGGGTAATCCGTTCGATTTTTTCGAAGGTCCATTCCGCGTCGGTATACAGCGGTTGTTCAGCCATGGGACGCTCCTTCGCGCCGACGTTCGAACAGTTTACGGAACACTGGATAGATGTCGGCGGCGGCGGTGATGCGGGTCATGGCAAAATGATCGTATGCTTCGTGAAGATCCCGATAGACCGACCACAGTTCGCTTTGGTCTCTGGCATCCACTTCGATATAGGCGTAATACTGGACCAGCGGCATGACGCGTTTTTTCATGACATCGTAGACCACGGGCAGATCGTCCGTATAGTCGTCGCCGTCGGATGCTTGGCATCCGTAGATATTCCATCGTTCGACGGGGTATCGTTTTTCCACGATGTCCGCCATCAGCGAGAGCGCCGACGAAACGACGGTTCCGCCGTTTTCGCGCGACCGAAAAAACTCTTCTTCTTCGACTTCCTGAGCCGTGTGGTGATGCCGGATAAAGACGATATCCACTTTGCTGTAGTTACATGAAAGAAACAGATAGAGCAGCATAAAAAACCGTTTGGCCATTTCCTTTTCCCAAGGTCCCATGCTTCCCGAAACATCGAGTATGCAGAACATGACGGCTTGGGTGATGGGGGTTTCGATACGTTCGCGCCGACGATAGCAGATATCGGTGTCGTCGAGAAACGGGACGGCTTTGATTTTGCGTTCCAACGCGGCGATTTCGGCGTCCAGCCCAGCGATGCGTTCGCGCCGGATAGTCTGTTCTTCGGGGTCGAGCGTGTCTATATCTGCCACGAGGTGTTCGCGTTCGCGTTCCAGCGCCCGTTTTTTTGCAGTCTCGGCATCCGGAAGGTAAACCGGCGGGCTTGAGCATGGCGCATGGTACGCAGCGGGTCGAGCGCGCTTTGCGGCCCGTCGGTGGAGAACCCTGCCCGGTGTGTCTCCCAAGCGGTTTCACCGGTCAGCGCTTGTTTTACCAAATCCGGCAGGGCAAGGTCTTCGAAAAAGTATTCGAGAAATTCGTTCTGCGAAATTTCGAAGGCAAAATCGTCCTCTCCCTCGCCGTCGGGCGCGCCGGCTTTTCCCCGTCCGGCGGCATCTGAGGGTCTGGGATGTTTGTCACCCGGCACGTATTCTCTATTTCCGGGTAGGGTTTCCTCGACGATACCGCCTTGCGCATGACGAAAGACCGGTTCTTCGGTGCCTCGTGTGGAGATCCGGACCCGCGAAGGCCGGTCGGACGATACGTCCCTTACCGAACCGTCACGGATTTTTTCGCGCACCGCCGTGCGTATCTCCTTGCTTTGCCGTTTGAGAAACCGCTGACGGTTGACAAGGCTTTTGTCTTTGGGGTTTTTACGTCGGTCTATGATGTCGAGTAACATGGGCATAACAGAAGTTTGAAGGGTGAAGTTTGAAGACGCTGGACCCCGGGTTCTGCCCGAGTGACGGACCTGAGGAGGTTGCGCGAATGACCACGGAACCTTGTCTGAATCTCTATCGAAGTAGTCACGACGACCGTTGTACGCGCTGGAACCAATCTACCACGAGACGCACCTGATTTTCGGTGTATCCGCGGTCCATCATCCGGTTGACAAAGTCCTCGTGTTTTTTCTGTTCGTCCGCCGAACCTTTCCGGGTAAACGAAATCACCGGAAGCAGTTCTTCGGTATTGGCAAACATCTTTTTCTCGATGACCTCACGCAGTTTTTCGTAGCCCGTCCACTCGGGATTTTGTCCTGCATGTTCGGCCCTCCAGCGCAAGACAAACGTGACGATCTCGTTGCGGAAATCCTTTGGGTTGGCGATGCCGGCGGGTTTTTCGATCTTTTCGAGTTCCGCGTTAAGCGCGGCGCGGTCAAAAATCTCTCCCGTGTCCGGATCGCGGAAATCGTCCCCGCGCGACCAGAAATCCGCATACTGCACATAGCGGTCGAAAATGTTCTGTCCGTATTCCCAGTACGACTCGACAAAGGCGGTCTGGATTTCCTTGCCGATGTATTCCTTGTACCGGTCGGCGAGATATTCGTTGATAAATCCGAGCAGTTCCTGTTCTCTGGGGTGCTGGAGATGCATGATCTCCTGACGGAGCACATACATGAGATGGACCCGATTTGCTGCGATCTCGGCGGGACTGTAGTTGAAGGTCTTCGACAGGGCCTTGAAGGCAAAACGGGTGGGCATGCCTTCCATGCCTTCGTCCACGCCGGCTACATCTCGGTATTCCTGAATGGGTTTTGCCTTGGGATCGACGTCCTTGAGATTTTCTCCGTCATAGGCGCGCATCTTGGAAAAGACGGACGAGTTGGCCCCCGGCTCTTTGAGTCTGGTAAGCACGGAAAACTGAGCCATCATACGCAATGTCATCGGGGCGCACGGCGCATCGTGAAGCGCGCTTTCCCGGATCAGTTTCCGGTAGATTTTTTCTTCGTCGGATACGCACAGACAATAAGGCACTTTGACGATGTTGACGCGGTCGATAAACGCTTCGTTACGCCGATTGTTTTCGAACTCCTCCCACTCCGATTCGTTCGAGTGCGCTACGATGATACCGTTGAACGGGATCGCGCCAAGCCCTTCGGTTCCTTTGTAGTTACCTTCCTGTGTGGCGGTAAGCAACGGATTGAGCGTCTTGAGCGGAGCCTTGAACATCTCGACAAATTCGAGAATTCCTTGATTGGCCCGTCCCAGTCCCCCCGAAAAGCTTTACGCATCGGGATCGTCCTGCGAAAACTCTTCTAGTTTGCGGATGTCCACCTTGGCGACCAGCGCCGAGATATCCTGATTGTTTTCGTCGCCCGGTTCCGTCTTGGCGATCGCCAGTTGATTCAGAAGCGACGGAAACAGTCTGACCACCTTGAACCGCGCGATGTCGCCGTTGTATTCGCGCAAACGTTTGACGGCCCATGGAGACATGACTCTGGGTACGTAACGGACCGGGATACCAAATTTTTCTTCGAGCATCTGACGTTGATACGACGCCGAAAACAATCCCAGCGGCGACTCTTGGATGGGCGAACCTAAAAGCGCGTAGATCGGCTCCTGTTCCATAAGCTGTTTGAGCCGTTCGGCCAGCGAAGACTTTCCACCGCCTACCGGTCCGAGCAGATATAGAATCTGCTTTAGCTCTTCCAACCCCTGGGCGCCGTGACGCAGAAAGGATACGATTTGGTCGATCGTGTCCTCCAACCCGTAAAATTCCGAGAACGACGGGGAGGTTCGGATGACGCGGTTGGAAAAAATCCGGCTAAGGCGTTCGTCCGAGCGGGTGTCCAAGAGGGCTGGCTCTCCGATAGCGCGGAGCAGTCTTTCATGTGGAGAGGCGTAGAGCAATGGATCGTTTCGGCAGAGATCGAGATATTCGGGAAGTTCTAGATCTCTTCGCGGTGCTGGTCGTATAGCGTCTTGAACCACTCCAGCAGGCTGATTGGGGTTTCTGCGGTGACCGACATGGTCCAACCTCCCTTGATGTATGGAAACGGTCGATAGCCTTTGCGTCCGTTACCGCTCGTCTGCGTTGCGGAGTGGATCGGCATTTCCGTCTCTTGTACTTATTGTACGTTGAGCGGATGCAGTCGTTCCATCTTTGCCTGTCGAATGAAAAAACAGTCGATACGCGGCGACAAGCCGCCGGAGGGGATCGATTTTGAGTATGCCGGAACAGTTGAGGGTCTACGCCATATACTGACGAAGCGAAGCGGAAAATCTCGAAAAATGGATGTAGACGATTGGGATCGTCAGTCGAGAAATACGGGGTTGGTCCAGGCCTTTTTGTTGTCCGCTCGGTGAATTTCCACGCGCACATAGCGCTCGGCCCGGCTCGAAATTTTCCATTCCAGTTCGCAGACGGTGTTCAGACCGCCATGCGCCACTTCTATCGGGCCAGGGATGGACATCACGGCGATGCCCATCACGGGTTCGGTACGGATATACAACCGTATCCCGTCACATTCAAAGTGTTTGATCTCCGGTCCCATGGTGGCGTAGAACCGACCTTCTTTGAGGGCTTCCAGGACAGATGTTTCGTTTTTTTCGGCAAAGACCTCCACCCACCCCAGACCCCGATCCCAGTCGTAGTGGCTGTCGTCCGTCGCTAGGCCCCAGACGCGGCGACCCTGTCGGAGGAGTTCATCCCAGTGGGTCAGCGCATATTCGGAGCCGTGTCCCGCGCAACCTCCGTTGTAGATTTCGATGGAACGGTAACGGTCCAGTTCGAGTAGGCGATCTATCGACATCCCGGTCCATGTAGGATGGTTGAGTGTCGAAAATCCGCCGTTTTCTTCGATCCAGTCGATGACTTCCTGGGTGCGGGTGCTCGAACGCTCTCCTTCGTCTACCGGCGAAGCGTGGTGGACCCCGGTAGCCAGCACGTGTTCGCGGTGCGAAAGCGAAGGCTCGTTGCTGTTGAGAAGCAACAGACGTTCGGTGGAGGCGGCGCTGTGGTTACGCCATTGGTTGTGATCGGTAATGGCTACGACGTCGGTGTCGAGGGCTTCGTAGGCGGCGACGACTTCGGAAAGCGTAAACTTGCCGTCCGAAAAGGTGGTATGCGTGTGCAGATTGGTTCTGAGCGTAGGGCCGGCAAGCCGGAACGGAGTCATAGACCGTGTCCTTTGAAACGGCGAAGCCGCCGGGGTGGGGAACATTGGACGGGGGTTAAAAACAATAAACGGTTTTTCCGGGGGCTGTCAAGCAACGTCTCGTGGGCTATTTTCTGGCGTTGTGTTTGAAAAACAGCCAGATGGCTTCCGTAGAGTCAAAGTCCGTACAGATGTTGCCAAAGATATGTTTGGGCGGAATCCCGGTACTGCCACCCGGAATAGTGTGTCCGCCTCCGTTTACCCGGTATAGCGAAACAAAGGTTTCCCGGTCGCCGCCGCTGTACACAAACATCTCGGCCGTAGCGCCGTCGCGTGGCTCATGATCCGGGATTCTGGCCGAAAGCCGTGTGCTGGTGGCTCGGTTGTACTGCACCCAGAGGTTGACCGACTCCTCGGTCGAAAGCACGCGCCCCCGGTCCGGAGGTCGGCGCAAGGTCTTGAGCATCGGTAGCAGATGAAAACTCACTTCGCCGCCCGCATAAGGTACAAACCGGTCGTCCGTGCGGTTGATAAAAATCGCCGACACACGTGCGGAAGGACGAAACCTTTCTTTGAGCGGCTCCGGGATACTGGCGACCACACTGCCGATACTCGCAAAAAGATCGGCGTGTTCGACAGCCAACCGCTGAACGAAGATACCCCCGTTGGACACCCCGACCGCAAAAACGCGCGTGGTATCTATGGAAAACTCTTTTCGAAGGGCCTTGAGCATCTTGAGGACAAAGGATACGTCGTCCACTTTTTTATCGTGTTTTGCAAACAGGGCCGACTTGCGTCCGTCGTTCCAGTGGCCGTCCACCGCGTTGGGATAGACGACGATCAGGTTTTCCCGGTCCGAGATCGCGGAAAAACGCAATGTCTTTTCGATCCGTTGTGCATCGCTTTCGCCTCCGTGAAACGCCATTACGACGGCTGCGGGAACCCCCGGATGATACGAAGGTGGCACATGGACTCGATAGGTCCGCTCCATTTTGCCGATAGACAGGGTGCGAAGTTGTGTGTGCTCCGTGTCGGCAAAGACGACACCGGGAAAAAGCAAAAGGATACACAGATAGAGGCCATTTGCCACTGGGTTGCCCTTTCCTCTTTTTATCCCATCCGGATACATATCAGTCCTGCGGTGATGGCCACGATAGCGCCGATTTTAGCCGGAGTGACAGGCTCTCTGAGAAACGTGAATCCCATGATCGCGCCGACGACCACGGCAAACTCGCGCATGGCCACCACATAGCTAACCGGTCCGAGGGTAA
>VGJU01000218.1 GCA_016867335.1 Candidatus Zixiibacteriota bacterium
GTCAGGTCGTTAGCGCGGTGGCTCCCGGGTATGATCCATGTGGCGCCGTTTTCCGGTGAGACATCGTCCAGACAAACAAAATGCCATAGATAAAAAGGACGCGGCGCTCCGTGAAACGGAAGGGTAAAATCCTGATGATACCCTATGCCCTCCTGCCCATCCAGCATCGGCAGTTCGTGTCCTTCCCGGTTCGGCGCACTGGCAAGAACATTGTATCCCCACAGACGGTACTCCCGCATGAGCGCCGCGGTCAGGTCGTGTATGACGTCGTGTTCGAGCAACTGTACACAGGCGTCACCCCAGACGTACATGGCTTGCACGGAGGGAAAGTTGAAAACGGGGTCGGTACGTCCTTGGGTGACGGCCCGGCGCATGGCCTCGAAGGCATGGTCCACACAGCCGCGAAACGCGTCGAGTTCCGTCTCCGAAAGCTGGTTGGGCAGAATCGTATACCCGGCGGAGACGACAGAAAAAGCGTGGTCCTCTATGGACAACGGCATAAAGTTTCCCTTCCGTCAATCCCGCGCATGGTGCGAACCCGAAGGGGCGCGATAGATCACCTGATGATCGGGTGTTTCGATGCGAACATGCCCTTGCGTTTTCGAAGTCAGACAGTAATCCAGTATCCCGCATACGGTCAGTGTGCGTTCCACCGGTATGGGCGACCGCCCGGTTTCTATCAGTTCTTCGATTTTGGAGACCAGACACGCCGAATACGTTACCGGTGGCGTGGGGGGTAGAAAAAACTGAGTGGACTGCGGGGTGGGGTTGTCCTTTAACCGACAGGCGAAACAGTAGTCGCCCACCGCACCGTTGAGCATAAGCAGTGTGGTACGTAGACCGTCTCGGTGTTCGATAAAATACGCCGCCGGATGTGGGACGATCCGGGGCAGTTCTCCGTTGCCGACCATGTCCTGCGTTCGCCCGTCGCGTATCGTCAGCCCTTGCGGGGTATCGCTGCGAGAAAGGGCAGCAATCAGCAGTTCCTGAGAAAAATCCCCCTGTCTGCCCGCCTCCCAAACGGCTTCGCCTTCGATCATCCGGACCGCCTTTATCCCCGTCTCGCCGTCCCCGCGTCGCTCGATCATGCACTGCATGGCCTCCAGCGCGTGGTAGTCCATCGCATCCGACCCACCCACGCCGACCATGAGCGCTTCTTCGATCCGACAGCCAAGCGGGAGTTCCAAATCCGGCAACCGCCAGGTAACGGGTAGCGACGAGCCGGCCAGCACGGGAAATCCAAGCCGTCGGGCGTCCGATACCATTTCGAGACCTTGGGGAAAACTGTACGAAAGATTTTTGTCCACATAAATGGGTACGGCGTGCCCGTCTTTTTCAAACACCTCCACACACGCCTTGAACATCTCGTAGCGAGGATACTGTTTCTGATTTTTTTCGTTGTTGGGATACTCGCCATGTTCGACGATCAACAACACGGCATCGACGGCAAGACGGTCGCCGCCGCATCGAAGCGCCTCGGCGATAGTAGGATATACGCCAAATCCGAACTCGCGCGCGCGGTCCAAACTCTGATCTCCGGCATTTTTCTGGTCTACATATAGCGAGACGACCTGCATATGGGGTCTATGCCACCGACCGCGGTGCGGATAGCCCACCAGAAACCGGTCGGAAAAGTGTTGCGCGTGCGAAAGATAATGGTACACCGAAGCGATGACGGCGATGCGTTTGGGCGAGGTTTGAGGCATTACATTTCTCCGAGGTGACCGGTATACCCGGAAGACCGAGGTCAAAATCTGTCAGTTTCTCCAGAACGTGGACCGCTCCGGCGCGGAGTAGACGATGTCGAGATGAGGCGTGTCGATCCGGATTTGTCCTTGATACAGGCTTTCCACGCCGGCGGCGGTAAGTCCTGTGGTAAGCAGGGTGCGTTCCACCGGATACGCAGGGTGGCCGGTCAGAAACATCTCTTCGACATTGTTGACCTGTGGCGAGAAAAAGTTGGCAAGCGAGGTGCGCGCAGGCGGCATGGGTAGATACATCTGGGTGGAAAACGGTTCTTGTTGCCCGGATAGCCGCGCCGCAAAGTTGAAGTCTTCGATCAGTCCGTTCATCATGATGATGGCGCTACGCAGACCGTCCGTATGTTCATAGACATAAGCGTACGGGTCTTTTACAAGTTGCCGCATCTCGTCTATCGTCGGAAAGATATGGTTGAATCCGGCCCGAGCGGGTTTGAGGGTATGGCTTCGGCACAGACCGGCTTCGAACAGGTCACGTGACCATACGCCGTCGGCCAGGGCCTGCCAGAAGGCATCGCCCCGATACGCCCGTAGCCATTTGACGCCCTTTTCGCCGCCGTCACGTCGTTCCACCATGCATTGCAGTGTTTCGAGTGCGTGAAAGTCGTAGCTGTCTACCCCTCCATAGGCGACACAGACAGCTTCCTCGATCTTTGTGCCATAGGGCATTTCCAGCGACGGAGTACGCCAGGTGACGGGCAGACTGGAGCCAGCCATAAAGGCAAACCCCATCCGACGGGCGGTGTCGTACATGTCGCGCGCCCAGTCCCAGTTCCACGACAGATGTTTGTCGTTAAACACCCCCACACCGCGCCCGCTGGTCTCGAACACACGGACGATCTCCTGCCACATCTCATAGCGGGGATAAAGCCGCTGGCCTTTTTCGTTTTGCGGGTATTGTCCATGCTCGCCGATCAACAGCACCCCGTCTACCGCCAGGGTGTTGCCGCCGAGTGTCAGTGTATCGGCGATGGTCGGATAGATCTTCAGATGAGGAAAACGCTTGGCACGGTCGTAGGCCACATCGTCTTCGCGCACTTGATCGACATAGAGCGAGACCAGATCCATCGGTGGACGATGATGCCGCCCTGCCCAGCCATAGCCCTCCAAAAACCGGTCCACGATATGCTGGGCGTGCGAAAATTTGTGATAGATCGTCGCAATCGCGGCGATAACCGGACGGCGGGACATGGGGACTCCTTGGGGAAGTTTGAAGGGTGATGTTTGAAGTTTGAAAAAACCTTCCCGGTTTTTATCTGGTTACAGTACAGGTTGCTGTAATATGGGTCAAGAAAATCTCTGGACGTTGTCGAAGTCACCGGGTATAGTTGTGCGGTAATATTTTGATGTTTTGTTTTCTCCTTTATAGCTCATAAATTGCCCTTATGCATACCCTTCCTTTGTTTCCGAATCTTTTTATCCTTGGTGATCACGCGCTTATCGGGCATCGTTTGGCGGAGATGCGAAAAAAGGAAACCCCGTCGGCGCAGTTTCGAGACCATCTTGGCGTGATTGGGGCGTTGATGGGCTATGAGATGACCCGCGATCTGCCGGGGAAGGACACATCGATCGAGACGCCGTTGGCGCGTGTCCACGCCCGGATGATCGACGAGACGGACGTCGCCATCGTATCGGTGTTGCGTGCGGGATTAGGGATGGCGCTGGGGCTGCGCAATTTGCTTCCGGGCGCTCGCGAGGGTCATATCGGCGTGTTTCGTGACCCGTACACCAAACGCCCGGTGGAATACTACAGCAAGCTACCCGCGCCCGCCACCTCGGTGTTTATCGTCGTGGACCCGATGGTTGCCACGGGGCACTCGGCGGTCTGCGCGGTGGACGTGCTCAACGCCGCCGATGTCCCCGATGCCCGCATTCGGTTTATGGCGCTTATCGCTGCGCCCGAAGGGGTGCGGGTTTTTCATGCCGCGCACCCCTCGGTTCCATTGTATACGGCGGCGCTCGACAGCCATCTCGACGACCATGCCTATATCGTGCCGGGGCTTGGCGATGCGGGTGACCGCCTCTTTGGGACATAACGCCCGGTAAAACACTCCAAAAGTAGGCGGGCACGTCTTGTACCGGCTACTTTACCAGATGCATGGCCTCCGCGATGTCGCGGTGTCTCATACCTTGGCCACGCAGTTCCCCGTACCGCTGGCGCTCGTCGGGTTCGAGCGCGAGAAACACACGGATGTCGTACGCGCCCGGTTCTTCTACCGGTATCTTGCCTTCCTCGAACATACGGTCCATCGGATACCCCTGTTCTTTGAGAGGGATCCGCACCACTTCATGATCGCGTGCCGACTGATATATCGCCATGAGGATTTCGACGGTGTGACGCGCCTGCCGTGCATCGCCGCGATGACCGTCCCCACCTTCGACCCAGCGCACCATATCCTGTGCCTGCAAAATCCACGGGTCTTCCGTAGGCAGGTCAAACGTCACCCACCCCTGCGTAGCACCGTTTACATACCGTGTTTCCCGGCTGTTGGTCTCGATCAGCCCGTCGGTCCCTCGGATTTGATAGTCCTCGACGCTCCACGAGTCGGGGGTAAGGTCCGACTGTAACAACCCCTGTGCCCCCCCTTCGAACCGGATCAGCCCCAGACAAGCGTCTTCGATGCGGACGTTACGCTCGTATCGGTCGGTTTTGCGCTCGACCGCGCCCATCACCCACTCGGTGGCCGGATCACCGAGTATGTATCGCATGGCGTCGATCATGTGGGTTCCACAGTTGAGCAGACCTTCTCCGTTGCGTCCGGTGATCATAAGCGGGGTTCCGACAGCGCCTGTAGCCACGAGTTCACGCGCTTTGGTCCACGAATGATAGTACCGGCGTTGGTGACCGATCACCAGTTTGACATGCCGGGCGTCGCAGGCTTCGATCATCCGGTCCGCCGACGCCATGCCGACCGTCATGGGTTTTTCGCACAAAATCGCTTTGGGCAGGTATTCCGCGGCCAAAAGCGTATGCGGTTCGTGGAGGAGATGCCAAGTGCAGATGCTGACAAAATCGAGGTTTTCCCGGTCGAGCATCTCCCGGATGTCGGCATATCCGTTGGGGATGCCGTATTTCTCCTGAAATTCTTTTCGTACCCGTTCGTTGGGTTCGGTTACTGCCGTGACTTCGACGGACGCTACCCCCTGATACCCGATGGCGTGCGCGCGACCGATCTGTCCGGCTCCGACGATTCCTGCGCGATAAATGGCGCTCATACATGCTCGCTTTCCGGTTTTGACGTTTCTTTACCAGTCTACCACCGACCCGTCCTCGGCCAGATACGATTCGGGATTTCGCCAGTCATGGTCGATCTTGTCTTCGAGTGCGTCTTCATCCAGTTCGATGCCAAGTCCAGGACCGGTGGGAAGGTCCACATAGCCGTCGCGGAAGACAAACGGATTTTTCAGATACCCTTCGCCAAGCGTGGTGTGTTCCTGCGCGATAAAATTGGGGATCGACGCATCGAGTTGGATACAAGCGGCGAGCGAGATGGGACCGAGCGGGTTGTGCGGCGCGATCCCCGCGTAGTAGGCTTCTGCCATCCCCGCAATCAGCCGGGTTTCGAAAATTCCACCGGCATGACATAGATCGGGTTGCAGAATCGTGGCGGCGTGTTTTTCGAGTATCTCTCGGAACCCCCATTTGGTAAACACGCGTTCACCCGTGGCAATGGGCAGATGCGTGCTACGCGCGATCTCGGCAAGCACATCTACGTTCTGGCATTGCACCGGTTCTTCGACAAACATAGGTTGATACGGCTCAAGTTGCTTGATCAGCAGTTTGGCGGTCTGCGGACTGATCGCCCCGTGAAAGTCGATGGCGATATCCACTTCGGGGCCTGCCGCTTCGCGCAACTGGGCAAAACGTTCGACCGCACGGTCCACAAACGCCTTGTTTTCTACGATACGGGCCTCTCGTCCGCCGGCAGGGCCTGTTTTGAACGCGGTAAACCCTTTTGCCACCCAATCGCGTATGGTTTCCGGATCGCCCCCGCCCTTGTATAGCCGGATGCGGTCACGGGTCGGGCCTCCCAAAAGGTGGTAAACGGGAACGCCAAGCGATTTGCCCGCCAAATCCCACAGCGCTTGCTCCACCCCGCTCAACGCGCTCGTAAGGATCGGACCTCCCCGGTAAAACGCATGACGGTACATCGCCTGCCAGTGGTGTACCACACGTCGCGGATCTTTACCGATCAGATACGGCTCCAATTCGGCGACCGCCTCGGCGCACGTTTTTGCCCGTCCCTCCAAAATCGGCTCACCCAGCCCGACAAGCCCCTCGTCGGTATGGATTTTCAGAAACAACCAGCGTGGTTTTACCAGAAAAGTTTCCAGTCTTGTGATCTTCATTTGTTTAGTCCTTGTAAAGAAAAGTTTGAAGGGTGAAGTTTGAAGGGTGAAGGGAAAACGAACGATGGCTGATTTTCCTTTCAATCGCGTCTGAGGTCAAGAAGAAGTTTGAAGAGTGAGGGGTAAAAATAAAGGGTGAAGCAAAAACAAACGAGGGCTCGTACATGCCCACCATCCCAAATCGTTATAATAAATTCATGTTACGCACGGCGGGAC
>VGJU01000219.1 GCA_016867335.1 Candidatus Zixiibacteriota bacterium
ATCCGACCTATAGCATCTTGCGAAATGGAAAAGGAGGAGCCGGATGAAACCGCTGTTCGAAGATACGTCACCCGAAATCGAAAATCGTCTGCTCGAAGGCTATCGAGACATGACGCCGGTGCAAAAACTGACCGCCGTAGCCACGCTTAACCACGTCTTGGAGCAACTGGCTTCGAGCCGCATCAAAACCATGTACGGACCTGAAATGTCCGAAAAGGAACTGCGTCTTCGGCTTGCCTCGTTGCGGTTAGACCGCGACACCATGATCCGCGTATTCGGATGGGACCCTGAAATACATGGATATTGAGCCGCATGGAGGATATTCTCGATATTACCTTGCAAGTGACGCGCACCTTCGAGGCGCTCGATATAAACTACTTTGTGGGTGGATCGCTGGCCAGTTCGCTTCACGGCATTCCGCGCGCCACGCGAACCGTTGACATTGTCGCGGATATTGAAGAAGAGCAGGTGGAAGCGTTTGTCGAGCGGCTTCGCAAAAAGTTTTATGTAGACGCCCCCATGATTCGATCGGCTATCGCACACCGTAGCACCTTCCATATCATCTATCTTCCGACCATGTTCAAAATCGACATATTTGTCATGAAAGACGACGAAGTATCGCAAAACGAACTGAAACGCCGCCAGACTTACGTGGTGACCAAATCCCCGCAAAGAAAAGTAGTGGTAGCCAGCCCGGAAGATACTATCGTTCACAAGCTGTACTGGTATAGATTGGGAGATGAGGTATCGGATCGTCAATGGCAGGACGCGCTGGGCGTGTTGAAAGTATACGGACGGCGGTTAGACTTCGTTTATCTGCGACAGGCCGCCTTGGCTCTTGGCGTGCCGGACTTGTTGGAGAAGGTATATAAACAGGCAGGGCTATCATAAGCTTACACATCCTGAAGGATTATCCATGAGCACCTCCGCCACGCGGGCGTCCGCGTTTGCCGCCGGTTCCAACCCCACGCACCCACCGCCCAAACCCAAACCGAAGATTTCGTTGTCCAGCGTCCGGCACGTATTCAAGGCCATTATCTGGCCGCGCCGGTATCTGATCCTGTTGGGGCTGGGGCTGATTCTTATCAACCGAATTTCGGGGCTTGTGCTCCCGGGTGCATCCAAGTATCTGATCGACGAAGTGATCGGCAACAAAAACCTGGCCCTGCTTGATCTGATCCTGCTGGCCGTAGGGGGCGCAATCATCGTACAGTCGGTGACCTCGTACAGCCTGACCCAACTCATGGGGGTTGAGGCGCACCGACTTATCCAACAGCTTCGGGCGCAAGTACAGGCGCATATTATTCGTCTTCCGGTGCGGTATTTCGATAACACGCGGTCGGGTGAACTGGTATCCAGGATCATGACCGACGTGGAAGGCGTCCGCAATCTGGTCGGTACGGGACTCGTACAACTTATCGGCGGGGTGCTCACTTCGGTCGCTTCTTTTGTCATCCTTTTGCGGATCAACGTGACGCTGACGTTGGTTTCCTTGATTCCGCTGGCGCTGTTTGCCGTGATTTCCATGCAGGCGTTTAAGAAGGTGCGACCTATTTTCCGCGAGCGGGGCAAGGCCAGCGCGGAGGTCACGGCCCGGCTGACCGAGGCGCTCAACGGTATTCGGGTGATCAAGGGGTTTCATGCCGAAGGAAGAGAAGAAGAAACGTTTACCGTGGGCGCGAACAACCTGTTTGCTATCGTCCGGCGGTCCATGACGGTGACCAGTCTGGTGACCAGCATCGCCACGTTGCTCATGGGATTGGCGAGCGTAGCCCTGATGTGGTTTGGAAGCCATCGGATCGTCGGTGGAGAAATGACCGTAGGTGATTTTTTCGCCTTTACCCTGTATTTAGGCTTTATGATTTCCCCCATCATTCAGATGAGCAATATCGGCACGCAGATGACCGAGGCGTTTGCCGGGCTGGACCGGATGGAGGAGGTGCTCAACGAAGAAACCGAAGGTGGAGAATCCGGAAGGACGCATCGACTCGACGAAATACACGGCGACATCGTCTTCGAAAACGTATCGTTTTCCTACGAACCCGACAAACCTGCGGTGCAGGACATTTCTTTCGAAGCGCCGTCCGGGACCGTCACGGCTTTTGTCGGCAGTTCCGGCTCCGGCAAGACCACGCTGGCCGGGCTGGCTGCGTCGTTTCTCAAACCCGACGCAGGAACCGTCCGCATCGACGGTATAGACCTCGCCACCGTTACGCTCGCAAGCTACCGAAGCCGGCTGGGCGTGGTGCTTCAAAACGATTTCCTGTTTGAAGGTACGATACGCGAAAACATCCTCTACGCCCGTCCGGATGCCAGCACCGGGCAACTGGAAGAAGCGGCACGGGCCGCCTACGTCACCGAATTTACCGACCGTTTTGAAAAAGGGCTGGACACGGTCATAGGAGAGCGGGGTGTCAAACTTTCGGGTGGACAGCGACAGCGAGTGACCATCGCACGGGCGGTGCTGGCCGATCCCCGCATCCTGATTCTCGACGAAGCCACCTCCAATTTAGACACCGAAAGCGAAGCGCTTATCCAAGAGAGCCTGCGGCATCTGATGCAAGGCCGGACCACGTTTGTCATTGCCCACCGACTCAGCACCATCCGTCAGGCAGATCAGATACTAGTCATCGAAGAAGGCCGTATCGTGCAGGCGGGCAGACACGACGAGCTGATTGCGCGCCAAGGCCGCTATTTCGATTTGTACACGTATCAGGCGAGAATCTGATGCCCACATCCTCCCCTCCGATCACGTTGATTTCCCCCTGCGGTGGTTATCTGACAGACCTTATGGTTCCGGAAGAAAGACGCGAAGCCGAAAAGGTCTATGTCGGCGGACTACCCTCGGTTCAACTTTCGGAGCGGGCCGTATGCGATCTCGAAATGCTCGCCACAGGCGGTTTTTCTCCGTTGACCGGTTTTATGGGCGAAGCCGATTATCACGCTGTGCTGGAGACGATGCGACTGGTATCGGGGCATCTTTTTCCCGTGCCGGTCACGCTTCCCGTGGAGTCCCCGGCCGGTATCCGTCTACACAGCGACCTTGCGCTTCGCAACACCCAAAACGAGCTGCTGGCGGTCATGACGGTCGAGGAGATATACCCATGGGATCCTGCGGAACTTGCGTATCGCGTCTGCGGAACGACCGACGAGCGGCATCCGTTTGTGGCGGAACTGCGTCGTTGGGGGAGATATAACCTTGCGGGACGTCTACGGGTGTTGCAACTGCCAGCACACCATGATTTTCCGGCGCTTCGGCTGACACCGGCGGCGACGCGGGAACGGCTTGCCAGTCTCGGACGCGGAAATGTAGTCGCCTTTCAAACCCGTCATCCGCTACACCGGGCGCACGAGGAGATGATGCGCCGTGCGATACAGGAGACGGAGGGCACGCTGTTGCTTCATCCGGCGGTCGGGATGACCGAACCGGGGGCGGTGGACCCTTATACACGGATACGCGCATACAATACGCTGACGCGGCGGTATTTCGAACCCGGCAAGGTGTTACTGGCGTTGCTTCCACTGGCCATGCGGCTTTCGGGGCCACGCGAGGCGCTGTGGGATGCGCTTATCCGTCGCAACTATGGCGCCAATTTTATCGTCACCGGAAGAGACCACGGCACTCCGGGGTCGGAGGAAAACGGTCCGAAATTCTACGAGCCTTATGCCGCGCAAAGCCTGCTCGACCGCTACGCCGCCGAAATCGGTGTTATCATCATCCCGTTCCGCGAGTTGGTCTATCTACCCGATGAAGAACGCTACGAAGAAATCACAAACATACCGAAAGACGCACGGTTTTTTTCGCTTTCGGGCGCTCATCTGCGCGAGCGCTATCTAAACACGGGCACGACGATCCCCGCGTGGTTCGTACGCCCCGAAGCCGCGGATATACTGGAAGAAACATACCCGCCACGCAGTCGTCAGGGGTTCTGTATCTGGTTTACCGGTCTGAGCGGTTCAGGGAAATCGACCACGGCAAGCGTACTCACGGTGCGGCTTCAAGCGTACGGACGTCAGGTAACGGTCCTCGACGGCGACGTAGTCAGGACGCATCTTTCGAAAAAATTGGGCTTTAGCCGCGAGGACAGAGACACCAACATACGACGGATCGGGTTTGTGGCGTCCGAGATCGTCCGCCACGGCGGCGCGACGGTGTGCGCCGCGGTAAGCCCCTATCGTGCCACACGCGACGAAGTACGCGCCATGATAGACCCTGACCGTTTTGTCGAGGTGTTTGTCGATACGCCGTTGTACGTATGTGAAAAACGGGATGTAAAAGGGATGTATGCCAAAGCGCGGCGTGGCGAAATCGCTGGTTTTACAGGGATAGACGATCCGTACGAACCGCCGCTTCACCCGGAAATCCATCTCGATACCGTAGGGTGTACAGCGGAAGAAAACGCGGAACGCATCGTCGCCTATCTGACCGAAAAAGGCTTTCTCAAACCGGCTTGACCGGAGCGTGTTCTTCCACGACCTTGCAAACCCGTTGTGCCGCCTCTGCGAAATCCGTTTTCGCGGCAAACGCCCGACACGCCTGCGTGACTTCCAGTGTACCGAGTAGCCTGTCCAGCCGCGCTGCGACCGCTTTTCCCCGAAAAGCGCCCGGTAAAAGAAAATCTCCTACGCCAAGCCGTTTGAGCCGGTGGGCATTGTCCGGCTGGTCGTGCGCCATGGGCATGACCAGTTGAGGGATGCCCGCCGCAAGCCCTTGCGCGCATGTTCCGATACCGCCGTGATGTACGAGAGCGGCAACCCGTTGAAGCGTCCGGCTAAAAGGAAGATAGGAAACATGCCGCACCGAATCCGGCAGTGCCGTGGGTAGGTGCTCGTTATGCTGGGTCAGCAACAGTCCGCGTCTTCCAAGCAGTTTACAGGCGTCTACGGCAACGGCAAAAAAAGCGCTTCCGTGTTGCATCGCCGTTCCTGGGGTAAACACGACAGGTGGATCGCCCGACTCCAAAAAGGCTTCTACCGTCGCTGGAATTTCGTTTTCCAACTCAGCCCGGTCAAACCGCACAAAACCGGGTAACACCGTTTGCGCTGGCCAATCGGACTGCGGCGGGGCAAACCAGTCGGGAAACAGACCCACGACACGGTCGGGTGAGTGTATCCACGCGCCAAAAAGACTTTTAACCGGAGACAGCCCCAGTTCTCTGCGAAACGCATTTGTTTCCGGCCCCAACACAGGGTCGAGCGCGAACGCATCGACAGCTCTGTACATCCACCGTTTCGCAAATACGGGCATTTTTGAGACCCCGATCATCCCCGGCATAACCGGAGTTTCGTAGACACTGCGAAACATGGAAGGTTGTAGATGCACCGAAATGAGCCGAAACCCCAGCTTCTCCTGCGCAATACGCGCCCCGAAAATCAGCGAAGAGGCGACGAGAATCGTCTCTTGAGGATCGTACTGGGCAATCAGGTCGTACACCGGTCGTATGGCGGGCAGAATACCCGCGCGCGCCACCACCTCGAATCCTTTCCGGTGATGCCACAGCGCCGGATTCTGAATCGTATTCAGATATTCATCCGCTTTGCCAAGTGCCGTAAAGCCCAGTCCCGCGTCTTGTGCAATCCGCTGGAAATAACCATTGGTAACGAGCGTGACGCGAACCCCCCGGTCTTGCAACGCCCGCCCCAGCGCAATCATCGGGTGTACGTCCCCAGCGCTTCCAAAGGTGATCAACAGCACACGCACTGTTAGGCCCTCCTTTGTACCTATCAAAAATGCCTGCCGGATATCGTCTTTATGCCCGGAGCTATCTGCAAGATATTCGCCGCGCCGCGTGTCCGCGAACTTATTTTACAGATGCGCTTTTAAACCGCCGGAAACCGTCGAGCACGTTTTGTGTTTGACAGGCTTTTTTATCGGGATTAGAGTCTATCGTGCTGTCTCGGCCACATCGAAAATACACCGCAGAAAAGTCGCTGCGCGTGCAGGACACACGGAGGGCACTATGAAAAAGAATTTGAGGGTTGGGGTGATCGGTTTGGGGTTGGGACGGATGCATTTGGCCGGCTATGCACGCAATGAGGAGGTCAATGTCATTGGTCTTGCCGACGTGGATGCCGGGCGGCTTCGCCAGTGCGCAAAACAGTATGGCATTGCGAATACGTTTACCACGTACCGGGAACTGCTCAAACTCAAACCCGACCTTGTCAGCGTATGTCTTCCGAACTATCTCCACGCGCGGGTGGCCATAGACGCGCTCAAGGCAGGCGCGCATGTGCTGTGCGAAAAACCGATGGCGACCAACGCCGCCGAGGCCCAGCGCATGGTCAACGCCGCGCACCGCAGCGAACGGTTTCTCATGATCGCGCT
>VGJU01000220.1 GCA_016867335.1 Candidatus Zixiibacteriota bacterium
TATACGATCAGATGGAAAGTCTGCGTGCTTCGCTTGCCGTCATAGGTGAGACGCGGGAGACGCCTGAACTGGAAAGCTGGTCGCGTACGATTCTTATTCGGCCCGAAGGGGGGCGAGGGGGCGAAGTGTATCTTGCCGACGACCAGAATTACATACTCAAAAGATTTTCTATTACCCCCCAGCAATTCGAGATGGTCGGGGTGTACGGCGCGAGCAATGCCGGTTCGACGTTTGATCGGACGGCGCGGCGGACGTATACGTCGCAACGGTTTTTCGCCATGTTGCGCGGGCTTCCCGCAGAAACGCGCGACCGGATCATAGAGACGGAGAAACTGACCGAATGGGAATCGTCGACCACGCGTGTAGGGATTTCCGATCCCGAAGACGGCACGGTGCAAGTGCTGGTCGAGCAGATCGTCGGGGGGCAGGTGACGATCGTGCCGCTTTCGATATCGGAAGAGACGTTGCGTGAAATCGACGTGGCGCTTGGCGAGGCAGTCCCGGAGGTCGAAACGCCGTAAGAAGGGCTGACGCCTCTCATGAAAGGTAGAGATGGAACGGATACTGAAGTATGCAAAACTGATCCGGTTGATGTGTTTCGGGGTGGTCGGTGTGGGAGTGGCAGGGCTGGCGACTATGTTGACCATGGCTTCTTCCATCCCACAGCTGCCGCCTCGTCTTGAGGACATCTTTGGCCCGGCTACGGAAATATACGCTTACGACGGCGAGGGTAGGGCTGTGCTGGTGCATACCCTCGGCGGGCATCAGCGGGTGACGCTTGACCAGATGGCGATGGACTTCCGTCATGCGGTGATCGCTACCGAGGACGCGGATTTCTACGGTCATCACGGGTTGGACAAGTGGGGTATTCTCTATGCGTTGTTTGCCAATCTGCGGTCGGCGGACTTGGTAGGGCAAGGAGGTAGTACGATCACACAACAGTTGGCACGACGGTTGTTTTTCAGTCTCGAAAAGGTATGGTTGCGCAAGTTGCGTGAAGCCTTTGCCGCCACCCAGATCGAAACGCGCTACAGCAAGGAAGAGATTCTCGCCGCCTATTGTAACAACATGTACTACGGAGCCAGCGCTTTTGGGGTGGAGGAGGCGGCGCAGCGTTTTTTTCACAAACACGCTATCGACCTGACCTTGGGCGAGTCGGCCTTTTTAGCGGGGTTGCTTCAGGCGCCGAGTCGGTACAACCCCTACTACCACATGGACCGGGCACTCAAACGCCGTGAAACCGTGTTGGACCGGATGGTGGAAAATCATTTTATCACGGAGGTCCAAGCGCGCGAGGCGCGAGCGGAGCCGTTGGATTTGCGGGGTACAAGCATCGGCGCGGCACGTGGTCCTTTTTTTCTCGATCATGTCGAGGACTTGCTTGTCGAGAAATACGGCAACGATATCGTGTATAGCGGTGGGTTAAAAATCTATACAACGATGGACCTCGAACTCCAGCGGATTGCCGAGGAGGCGGTGCGGGTCAAGTTGGCCGAATTGGATTCGCTCCAGCGGGACCGGTTTTACCGTCGGTCGGCGCAGTTGCAGAAGGACAATCGGCTGGAGGCGGCGCTGGTTTCCATCGACGTGCATACCGGAGCGGTGCGTGCGCTGGTCGGGGGGCGCGACTACACCACAAGCGAGTTTAACCGGGCGGTGCAGAGCAACCGTCAGCCCGGTTCCGGGTTCAAACCGTTTCTGTATCTGGCCGCCGTAGACCAGTTGGGATACGGTCCCGGCACGCCGGTAGTCGATGAACCCGTCTCTTTTACGACCGAAACCGGGGAGGTCTGGGAACCCAAGAATTTTTCGCGCAAATACGAGGGGCCTATGATTCTCAAACGGGCGCTTATGCGATCTATCAATGTGGTATCCGCGCGGTTGATCACCGAGGTGGGACCACAGACGGTCGTCCAGTACGCCCGCCGACTTGGCGTGACCAGCCCGCTGGATGCGGTGCTTTCGCTGGCGCTGGGCACGTCCGGGGTGTCGCCGCTGGAGATGGCAAGCGCCTATTCGGTATTTGCCGCCGGCGGGATATACCATCGCCCTTATCTGATCGAACGGGTCGAAGACGCACAGGGGCAGGTCCTGGAGGAGTTCAAAGTGGAACATCGGCGTGCCGTAAGTGAGCAGTCGGCCTATCTGGTGCTCGATATGCTGCGCGCGGTCGTACAACGGGGAACCGCTGCGGATATTACCGGCAAATACGCGTTTACCGTGCCCTGCGGCGGAAAGACCGGTACGTCCAGCGAGTCCAAAGACGTGTGGTTTAACGGGTTTACCGCCGATCTTTCGACAACGGTCTGGGTCGGGCACGACGATTCCGAACCGCTCAAGCCCATATTAGGGCGTGAAACCACCGGCGGTTCCGGCGCTATTCCTATCTGGGTGGAATATATGAAACGCGCTTCCATACAGTTGACCAAGGAAGCGCAAACCAAATACCGGTATCTGCGGCGGGCGATTTTGGCGTATAACGACTTTCCGGTTCCGTTGGGGATCGAGTTTGCGACGGTGGACATGCGAACGGGGCGGGCGCCGTCGGGATCGGATTCGACGTTGACCGTTGCGGTGCGGGGGGCTACGCCTAAGGAGCGGGAGTAGAAAGTCGATTTGGGATTGAGAAGGTGGAAGTCACTGGGATAGGCGATTAACCGGGATTACAACGGAGTTTCACCGTCGGCGAGCGGGGCGGCGAATCTGAAGCAAGGTGACGACCGTCCATGCGAGGATTTTGACGTCCAGCCAGAGCGACCAACGGCGGATATAGACCAGATCGTATTCCACCTTGGTTTTTACGTCGTCCAGCGATACATCATATTTGTGATCGGTATGGATTTGTGCCCAGCCCGTGATCCCCGGACGCGCGATCAGGCGGCGTTCGTAGCCGGGAATCTGATGTCGGAGCCGTTCGACAAAATATCGGCGTTCCGGGCGCGGTCCCACCAGACTCATCTCACCACGCAGCACGTTGATCACCTGAAGCGTTTCATCCAGACCAAAACGCCGCATTACCCTTCCGATCCGGGTGGCACGCGGATCGGGGTTGGCCGCCCATACCGGTCCCGTATCATCTTCCGCACCATCGATCATCGACCGCAACTTGAACAGTACAAAAGCTCGTCCCCCTTGCCCGATGCGTATCTGACGAAAAACCACCGGTCCACGGGATTCCAGTTTGATCAGCAGAGCAAGTACGACCCAGATGGGCACCAAAAACGGAGTGATGAGGATAGACAGTACCACGTCCATACCGCGTTTGAGCGAGGCATGAGGCTTTTGTACGAGTGGATGCATGTCGGAGGTGAGATCGGTTTTATTGGAAAAGGACATATTGCGGTTCTGTGGCGGACGGTGGTGGAGAGCGGGCGCGGGGATGTGAACGGCTCTCTTTGTCGGTCCGTCCGTTCCTGACGGCACATAATAGGTGGGTATAAGGGCGAGTGTCAAGGATTTTCTGATGTCTCGGATACCCGGTCGAGTGTCTCACGGACCGCCGGCACGAGAAACACCTGGTCGAGCGGGCATTGCGCCAGTGCGCGTCCGATGACGGCTATACGGCTTTTGGTATCCAGCTTCCGATTGACCACTAAGTGATATACCCCCCGGTAACGACACAGTCCACCGTCGCCATCCAGTTTTGCATATCGCACCCGGATGGCGAGACGCTCCGCCAGACGCTCCATTTCCTGTAACAGAGAGGTGTCGTCCATACCTGCCCAGAGGAAGGAAAAAAGACTTGACAAACCGGAAGAAGCCGTCTTAATTTACCCACGATTTCGCAGGTTTTCACCCTGCTTTTTGCGGGAGTAGCTCAGTGGTAGAGCATCACCTTGCCAAGGTGAGGGCCGCGGGTTCAAGTCCCGTCTCCCGCTTTTCTTTGTAAGCCGCTGACTCCATCAACAGACAAGACAGCACCTTTTACGGCGGCAAGGCGTATGGCGGCATAGCCAAGTGGTTTAAGGCACAGGACTGCAAATCCTCGATCCCCGGTTCGAATCCGGGTGCCGCCTTTTTCGATCCAAAGACCGTTTTTCCCGCTGGAGAAAACGGTCTTTTTTATACGAGGGAGGAATCATGGCTCGAATCGTACGGTGTGTCAAGCTCGAACAAGACCTCGAAGGGTTGGATTTCAATCCGTTTCCTAACACGGAACTTGGCCAACGCATCTTCGATCATGTATCCAAGCAGGCGTGGCAGTTGTGGATACGCCAGTCGGTGATGCTGATCAACGAATACCGGCTCAACCTCGCCACCAAAGAGGCGCAGGCGATCTACGATCAGCATCTGGAAAAGTTTTTCTTTGGAGAAGGTGCCGAGCCGCCTCCCGGGTATCGTCCGCCAGCCGACGATACAAAATAATCTTGTATTCTTTGCCACGAAAAGCCGTATATCCTATCGCCTGATCGCCGGATAGGCACGGCCTTTCGCGTCCTCAATCCAAAATTTAAAATCTAAAATCGGTTTTACTCCTCTTTTAGCGTCTCGATCTGCCAGCCTATCACCTCGGCGATATCCGGACGATAACCGACGTGTACGAATTGTACCGTCCCTGTCCGGTCGATGACATAGGTGGTTGGGATGGACACGACCTGATAATGCATCGCCGAAACGCCCGCGTAGTATACAGGAAACGTATATCCGTGTTCGTCGATATACGGTTTTACCAGACGCCTCTCCTGATCCACGCTGGCGATCAGAAACGCCACGTTCGGGTTGTTTTGGTAGGTCTGCCAGATATTTTCAAGCGCCGGCATTTCTTCTCGGCATGGCGGACACCATGTCGCCCAGAAGTTGACGATCACTACCTTGCCTTTTAGATCGTTTAGAGATGTCGTTGTTCCCGACAGCGTTTTCATGGAAAAATCGGGTGCTTTTCGATTTAGCCGCTCGGAGACGGCTTCACGCATTCTGCGTGCTTTTGCGCGGGTGTGGGCGGCGGCCATCTGCGTATCGAACTGCATCTTGGCTGTCGGCCCGTATTTTTTTTCGAATATCCGCGCCAGCTCCGGAAGGGCTGCCGAATCGGGGCGATCCGCCGCAAGTGCCGATAGATAGGCGTCTATGGCATTTTTTTCGTTTCCAAGCGCTGTGTGGATCATGCCTGCGTGATAGTGCAAACTACCGTGGCTCGGCAATTTTTCCAGCGCGTCACCGCTGGCTTTTGCCGCGTCGGCCAACGCATGACGTTTGAACTGAACCCACCCCATCGTATCGAGCGTCTGACCGTGCAGGTCGTTGAGTTGGGTTTTCCACACATCTGACGACAGGTTGGGCGGTGGCATCTCGACCGCGGCGGCGATACAGGAAAGCGCCTGCTGGACACGGGCAAGCGCGTCGTCGAGACGCTGACCCCGCAAGGCAAATTCATAGGCAATTTCGTTGTACACCTGCGCCAAGGCCGGATTGCCCACATAAGGCGGCAGGTTGTCGATCAACATCTCCACTTCCTTGGCGTACCGCTCTCCCGTCGCCCACAGCAGTTCGTGGTCCGTCAAAAACGCTTTCCGACTCTCGAATTGCCCCCGGTACACGTCGGCTTTGAGCGGCGTATCCGGGTAAAGCACGAGAAATCGGTCGAGGGCGTCCGATTGGGTACGGGGATCTTTCGTCTGCAAAATGGGCCGCAGCGCTTCAAGTTGTTCCTGCGGTATCTGCGGAGCCGGTCTCTGCGCTTGCGCGGGAAATGCCGACAGGAGACCCAAAAGAGCGGCAAAACATCGGTACGATATATATCCGAAAAGTCGACGCATAGGGCGATCCTTTATCCGGTATGCTTGTCCATAAGACGCCGTAGCAACTGAGCGGCGGGAACCTGACCCATCACGTTTTTACCTTCGCAATATACCTCCCCGGAGATCTCCCATCCTTCCGGCAGTATATACCCGCTCGAAGCGTGCGGGTATGCCATGGTGACTTCCCCACCCAGCAGTTTTTTGAGACGTGGAGAGGCGACGGCATGGATTTTCGGGCCGACGACCGCCCAGTGGTCGTGTATAGGCGGCAAGGTGGCATAACACATCTGCACGGCGAGATAGCGTCGTTGTCGGTCTCTGCTGTGGTTGATCCCCGGTGTATGATAACAACACGGGTTAAGCGAGATGATGTCTCCGGCTTTTGCGCACACCTGAAACGCCGAGCCGCATCCGATCCGTCGGTGTTCTCCATGCGCCGGAATCGTCAGGTCGGTAGCGCGGTGGCTCCCGGGTATGATCCATGTGGCGCCGTTTTCCGGTGAGACATCGTCCAGACAAACAAAATGCCATAGATAAAAAGGACGCGGCGCTCCGTGAAACGGAAGGGTAAAATCCTGAT
>VGJU01000221.1 GCA_016867335.1 Candidatus Zixiibacteriota bacterium
TGCCGCCTGTTTGTCGGCTCCGTCCCCGCTTTTCCAGAACCGGTTTCGGCTACGACGCACATACCAGTTGGACAGGTCGTCCACAAACGCCTCGACTTCACGAACGACCGCCGCCGCGTCAAAATCGTCCAGCTTTTCGTTGCAAACCCGGATCAGGATATGCAATCGGGAGACGATCCAGCGGTCCAGTTCGCTGCGTCCCGTCATCGGGGCGGACGGCGCCAGCGGAGGGCAGTCGGGCAGGTTGGCGTAGGTGACGAAAAACGAGTATACGTTCCACAGCCGGAGCATTTTGCGGCGTACTTCTTCGGCGGGGCCGTAGCCAAAACGAAAAACCGTGCTAAGTGGTGCGCCGGCAAACTGCCATCGCATCACATCCGCGCCCATACGTTCGGCGGCCTCTTCCACCGCAATGGCGTTTCCACCGCTTTTGCTAAATGGGTTGCCTTCCTCGTCGCGCATCTCTTCATAGGTCAGAATGGCTTTGTAGGGCGCACGATCTCGCAAGGTCACCGACATAAACAACTGGGAATAAAACCATAGCCGAATCTGCTCGCGCATCTCAGAAATCCAGTCCGCCGGAAACCACTGTGACCAAGCGGAGACCGTCTCGGCTCCCATGTTGTCCAGGGCAGGTTGGTGACCTGTCCCTTTCTGTTTATCGGCTTCCCTGCGCTCCAGCGCTCCTGCCTTTTTTTCCGGTCCCCGGACAGAGCGGATGGCGTTTTCGACTCGTTCATGTTCGGGGAGATAGTTGAGCGTGGAAAACGGTACGATCCCGGCATCGAGCCAACAGTCACCCACTTCGGAGACGCGCTCGATGGGTTTGCCACATTTTCCGCACGCGATCCGGATGTCATCGATCCACGGACGATGCAGTTCGGGAAGGGTGTCGATGGCTTCGGGGTTGACGGCGCGGGTTCTGAGTTCGCCCATGCTGCCTACGACGTCGATATGGTCGCAGTCTCCGCAGACATAAAACGGCAGGGGCAATCCCCAGAAACGGCGACGCGAGATACACCAGTCTCCCATGTTGTCGAGCCAGTCCTGCATCAGCCGTCCCCCGTATTCCGGGATCCAGCGGACACGGGCGGCTTCGCGTTTCATCGGCGCGCGGATTTCGTCCGCCGAGATAAACCATTCCGCGGCCAGCCGGAATACAAGCGGTGTTTTGCACCGCCAGCAGTACGGATACCGGTGTTCATAGTCTTCCCACCGAAAAAGAACGCCTCGTTTTTCGAGGTCTTCACGGATCCGGTCGGCGGATTCGCGGACATGTACACCTTCGAGCCAGCCGAGCCGGTCGGTGAAATACCCGTTTTCGTCGATGGGGACGATCACGTCCAGACCGAGCTCACGTCCCAGTTGATAATCTTCCGCGCCGCATCCGGGGGCAATATGTACGATGCCGGTTCCCTCTTCGGCGGAGATGATATCCCACGGGACGGTCCGTCGGGTGATCCGACTCTGGACAGGCAGGTTTTCCATCGGGCCAGCAAAGGGCAGGCCGATGAGGTCGCGGCCTTTTATGGTGTTTGTTACCGTTGCGTTTTGAGGCATGACGACCGGCACGCGCGATGCCATGAGGTAGTAGACCGCGTCATCCGATTCGACACGGGCATAGTCGCCGTCGGGTTGTATGGCGAGCGCCGTGTTGGCCGTCAGTGTCCACGGCGTGGTGGTCCAGACGAGAAAGTATTCGTTGGGGCGGTCTTCGATACGGCAGCGGAAAAAACACGACGGGTCGGTCTGTTCGCGGTACGAATCCACCAGCTCGTGCTGGCTCAGGCTCGTGCCGCATCGCCAGCACCACGGCATGGACCTATAGCCACGGTACAACCAGCCTTTTTCATGACACTTCTTGAGAAAATGCCAGATGTGTTCGATATTGTTGTCGTCGAGGGTAAAATACGATGCGGGCGCGCCGTCGTCGCCATACCACATCATCCATTGGCCCATGCGAATCGACTGTTGGGTGATGCGTTCGGCGTACCGATCCACCCGTTCGCGGCAGGCGCGCGAGAATTTCTCCAACCCGAACGCTTCGATGTCGCGTTTCGAGTTAAACCCCAGCTCCTTTTCGACCTCGACTTCGACCCACAGCCCTTGGCAGTCGAATCCGTTCTGCCAGCGCTGGTTGTAGCCTTTCATGGCCTTGTAGCGGAAGTAGATGTCCTTATAAGTGCGTCCCCATGCATGATGGACGCCCATGGGGTTGTTGGCGGTGATCGGACCGTCGATGAAAGACCATAGCGGTTTGTCCACCAGTTGCGCCCGAAGACGGTCGAATGTACCACGCTCCTTCCATCGGTCAAGGATGCGCAGTTCCATCTCCGGGTAATTCATCTGTCCTGAAAACGGCTTGAACATAAAACCCCTGTCCGATAAAGGGGGCAGGTCTCAAATCTGCCCCGATACCCATCTGCCCGGATACCGTAGATACCTGACTACCCCGTTGCTCGATACGCCGGGATCGTCATAACAGGCAAGATATTGCAGACGGAGCGGTGGGGCAAGGGTTTGTTGGGACGATCCGACGAGTTAGGCCGCTACGTTCACCTCGTCCTTACGTCCGCCAGGGGATGGGCACGCCCAGTTCATCGGCGATGGATTCGAGTGCCTGACGGTGGCCTTCCCCGATCGGGATGCCGGTCTGCGCATATTCGCGTTCGCGGTCCCACTCCGGTCCACTGGGTAGATCCGCGCGGTCGTAGCCCGGCAGGGGCTTCATGGTGCGGATCAACGCCGTCGTGCGGTCCACTTCGTCCTTAAACGCTTCGGTATCCGTAAACATCCCCGGATCGATCACCCAGATCGAAGCTCCGTAGTAGGCGCCGGCGTGTTTGCGTTCCCTATCGCGGAAACCGGGCATCATCATACCTCCGAGCGCCGCAGAGAGAAAGTCGGTCGCCGCGCGAAGACCGAAACTGCGGAATACCGCGGCCGGCATCTGCGCAAAAATCGACTTGAACCGGTCGGACTCGACATCCCACTCGTCCACTACGCTGGAGCACATGTCGAGAATGACCGGGTATCCGGTTCGGGCGGGAAAACCAAAACTCATGGGGGGATTGTCGAGCGGATAATGCACCCATGTGTTGTCGTTCGGATCTCTGACCGGACGCGCTATGATCCCAGACACGCAGAACCCTACCAGTCCCTCCTTGACCGCCATGCGCACATATTTCCCCGCGCTGCCGAAATGGCCGTGGTTGCGGGTAACGACCAGACTCAACCCGGTGGAACGGGCCTTTCGGATCGCCATTTCGGTCGCCATTTGTGTCGCCAGATGCCCCACACCGCCGTCGCCATCGATCAAGGCGATGACGGCGGTGTCCTTTACCACATGGGGTTGCGCGGAAGGGTTGAATGCGCCGCTCCGGTACGCACGCGCATAGCCGCCGAGCGTCTGCGAACCATGGCTGAACACCCCGCGCAAATCGGTATCCACCATGAGTTCGGCGACCCGTTGGGCGTCGCGCCGCGAAAGCGTTGTCTTTACCAGTACATGGACACACAGATCGCGAAGATCATCGTGCATGACCCGGATAAAGATTTTCGGTGGAACATTCATCAAACGCTCCGTGAAAGGATAAAGGACAAGATGAGGGCAGGCTGTCGGTCTGCCCTGTAAAGGATAAAAGACGCTCGGGTGTTGCTACTCGGCGTTTTCTCCGCGTTCTCTTGGGTTGCGCTTTTCGAGCAACGCCCGGAGCCGGACAGCGCGGCATAATGTGAGGACAGAGCCGGAAATTGGCAAGCCGTCCGACGAGGTTTTTTCGGAGCATGAACTAAACGATGAGGGCAATCCCCACAGCCTGTTGCGCGGGAGGCTTCAATCGGGATTAGTGTTCGGCAGGCAGGTGTTTGAGGGTTTTTGGAAAGTCGATCAGGTTGAAGGAGATGAGATGCGGTCGGTGATCTGCCAAAAGCACATGGTCAGTATGATGGCGTCATGGAATTGTAACAAAGGTCTCCCGGTCGTGTCAGCAGGGGTTCGGGCGGAAGAATCCGTAAAGATCTGAGACTGTCCTGATGATGCGGGTCATCCTGATCGATCAGGGCAACGAGCGGCCCGGTATCGCAGAGAATCACAAATGTCCCCCGCGGCGTTTTTATTCCAGATAATCGGTATACCTGTCGCCGCACGCCTCGGACAGAGCGGCTTTATCCCCACTCCGGACAATCCCTACACGACCAGAGAAAAGATCGGCAAGGGTCTGTGGTTTTTTCCTGGTCTTTACAGGTTTTTTCCCGACATCCGCATCGACGCAGAGATGGGTTTTGAGCCAGTCCTCCGGTGTTGTACCTTCGGCTTCGGCGGCCTGTTTTAATAACTCATAGAGCGCATCCGGCAATTCAAGCGTTCGGCTCATGCTGACGCCCCCTCTTTCTCCGCTGGCTATTTCATCTTCTCTCGGGGATGCCCCGCCGCGCGGTCAATGGCTTAACACCCGGCATCCTCGCGCAGAAACGTTCCAAAGATCAATTCCAACCTATCCCCTTGCTGATGCGCGTCTGCAAGGCCTCGTCCGAGGTGTTCATGACCACATTCCGGAGCGTGGCCCACTCCTCGGTATCGAGGCTGATGCCCAACGCCGCTACGGTCCCTTCCGGGTCGGCGGAAAGCTTCTCTCGGAAACCGGGTTCGCCGAGCCACTTGTCCACGAGTATATCTACCCCATTGCGCGCCATAAGAGTCTCCTTATGAGAAAAGTTGATAAAGAGAGCAGATCGGCGACCTGATGGTAGAAGCATGAAATGTGATCGGATGGCCCAAGAAAAATTCGAGATGTATATGATAACGATCACATTATATTGAAAATCATCAATGGCTATCGAAAAAATTGTCACAGCCGCCATTTGTTTACCCTTCACCCTTGTTAACAGGAGCCGCCATGAACCGTCCGCCGGAGGAGTATGTCCTCGTTCGGGAAGATCGTCTGCTTGAGTTCTCGACCGTCTGTTTTGAAAAGGCAGGACTCGACCGCCCCCATGCCCACTTGATCAGTCGCCTGCTGGTCAACTCCGACCTTCGGGGCGTTCGTAGTCATGGCACGCGCGCGGTAAACGGCTACTGCACAGCTTTCGAACAGAGAAAGATCAACCCGCACCCCAACGTGTGTGTCATTCAGGAGACGGCAGGCACGGCGGTGATAGACGGCGATGGGACGCTGGGGTACTGGCCCATGGTCGAAGCCACGCACAGGGCGATCGAAAAGGCAAAAACGGTCGGAGTAGGCATGGGCGTAACCCGTCACATCGGTCATTACGGCTCTGCCGGGCATTACACGCGTATCTGTCAGGAGGCGGGGTGTATCGGATTTTCGGTACAGGGGACGCGCAACCATGGCAACGCGCGGGGCGCAGAGAAAAAGCCCCAACTAGGGTATTTGGGCAACCCGCCACTCAGCTTTGCCATCCCCCAAGGGGACGAGCCGCCGGTGGTACTCGACCTTGCCACACGCATTTTGGCCGATTACCAGAAAAGCCCCGAATTCGACGATCTGCTCACGCGTATTCCGGCGGCGTTTTTCAAGAGCATAGGCTATGGCGCGGTTGCCAACCTGTTGGGCGGTGCGCTGGCTGGGATTACACTACCGAGCGCCGAGGAGAGCCTGACGCGCTGGCCCGACGCGCCAAGCGGCGGCATGGTGTTGGCCATCGATGTGGAAGCGGTGGTATCCAGAGCCGTGTTTCAGGCTGAAGTCGACCGATACGTAAAAGATATACGCGAGACCTACGAGCCTATGCCGGGCTGTGATGCGGCGTTGCTGCCCGGTGCCGTCGAAGCCCAATATACGAGACGGCACCGTGAACAGGGCATCCGCTACGGAGCGCCGGAACAGGCCTCCGCGCGACAGGTTGCCGAACGTCTTGGCGTTGCGCTTCCGTGGGATGAAAGTGAAAGGTGAAGCTAATACACGACAAAATCATGAAGGCGGATGGCCAATATGATCGAAGATATTAACCGAGGTGATGATACTGCGTTCTTGAACAGAACAGCGAGTGCATACCTTGCGGCAAGCTGCGGGGGAGGCTTCAATACAGGTTGTGGGTTGTAGACGGTCGATCATATCTGTACGGGTGTTGTCGCGCTGGCGATGCGCCACACACCCCGTTCATCGCGGGTCGTCCCGTCGCATGCCTCGTAGACCATTCGATAGCGGGGGGGCTGTCCGGCGTTGAACAGGCGGAACACACCCATCTCTGAACACTTGGCTGCATCCCATCCGCCCGGACCGGGCGAAAGTACCGGTTCAGCGTTTTTCTGCCAGGTCAGGCCATCTTGTGACAC
>VGJU01000222.1 GCA_016867335.1 Candidatus Zixiibacteriota bacterium
AAAACAGTCTATTTCAAGAACGGCGCGGTTGTGTCCGGCTTTTGCCAGTTTCTCGATCGTCTCCAGATCCAACTTGATTTCGAGCATAACCGTCGCCGGTTCGGGAACCGTTTGGTAAGCGTCTTCCCAGACGACATTTCCCCTGTGTTTACGCAACGTCCGGATCAGAATGGAAAGCCGTCTGGTTGACCTTATGTACGAAAGGATAACCCCCCTTCACCCTTCACCTTTCTTATAATATGCGTCATTACGACCGGGCCGTGCAACCGTCCGTTTTCGATAAACACTTCGCTGCTGATATTTCCGGCGGTGATCACGCCGATGACGTAGATACCGGGAAGGGTCGATTCGAACGTTTCCGGGTGGTGGACGGGCTGACAGGTGTTTTTGTCCACCGCAAGACCGAGTCGGGTAAAAAAGGCGGTATCGGGCGCATAGCCGATCATGCAAAAGACGAAATCGTTGGGGATAAGCATCGGGGCATCGTGTCCGTCGATGTCGAGAACCACTTCGGAGGGACGTATTTCCCGTACGACGGACGACATGAGGGCGTGGATCGCTCCTTCTCGTATTCGGTTTTCCAGATCGGGCAGTCCCCAGTATTTGAGACCAGCAAACGCGCTTCGGCGGTACGACAGGGTAACATGCGCACCGGCGCGGCAAAGCGAAAGCGCCGTCTCCACCGCCGAACTCCCCCCCCCGACCACGAGCACGTCTTGTCCGTAATACGGATGCGCCTCGCGGAAGTCGTTCCGCACTTTGGGTAAATCTTCACCGGGGACGCCAAGCCGATTGGGCCGGTCAAACGCGCCGGTAGCCAGCACGACCTTCCGGGTGCGATAGACGCGCGCGCCACCGGTGTTTTGCGTGGCGACGGAAAAATCTCCGTCACGACCTTGCACGTCTGTCACCTCTTCATAGGTGCGCACCTCCACCCCATTGACTTCGACAAATCTCCGGTAATAGCGGAGCGCGTCTTCGCGGGTGGGTTTGGCGTCCCGGGCGATAAGCGGTACGTCCGCCAGTTCGATCCGTTCCGGCGTCGAGTAGAGCGAAAGCCCGATCGGAAATTCGTAGATCGTATGGACGATACAACGGCGTTCGATGACAAGATAGTCGAGTCCGGCGTTTTTTGCCGCATAGGCGGCGGACAACCCGGCCGGTCCGGCCCCTACGATGACGACGTCGTACAAAGGACCTCCTACAGTCTTTCCAGTTCCATGGATACGACTTCCCATTCCCGATACAACTGTTCGAGTGCTTCTTTTGCCTCGGTATAGGCTTTGCCCGCCTCGGCGACTTTTACGGGATCGGTAAAAACACGCTCGTCGTTGAGGTCTTGTTCGATTTGAGCGATTTCGGCTTCTTTGGTCTGGATGGCGGTTTCGAGGGTTTCGGCGGTTTTCCGGTATCGTTTTCGGCTCGACGCATGGGGGTCGGAAGGATGCGGCGCGGTTTTGACCGATACGGAAGCCGGGGTGGGTACGGTGGTTTCGGCAAGGGGCGTTTCTTCTTTGCTGTCGTGGTAACTCGAATAATCACCGGGCCAGCGGGATGGTCCGGATGGCTCGAACACCAGCAGTTCGTCGATCACGTTGTCCAGAAAATACCGGTCGTGCGATACGACAAGCAGGGTTCCGGGGTAGTCGTCGAGCGCCTGTTCTAGGGCATGACGCGATCGGATGTCGAGGTGGTTGGTGGGTTCGTCGAGCACGAGAAAATTGGGGTTTTCGAGCATAAGTTTTGCGAGTGCCAGCCGTGCCTGTTCACCGCCGCTAAGCGACCCGACGAGTTTGAAGACGTCGTCTCCGGAAAACAGAAAACGTCCGAGCACGGTGCGTATCGACTCTTCGCCAAGTCCGGGTATGGCGGACCAGAGTTCGTTGAGTACGGCGCGGGTGTCCGAAAGTTGGATGCGTTCCTGATCGTAGTAGCCGATTTTTACACCGGCGCCGATATGTACCACGCCGTCCTCCGGGGTTTCTTCTCCCATGATGAGCCGGAGCAGGGTCGTTTTTCCGCATCCGTTCGGCCCGATGACACCGATGCGTTCGCCGCGTCGCAACAGCAACGACAGATCGGTAAACAACATGCGTCCCTCATAGCCTTTGGCGACCCCTTCAAACCGGAGGACGTCGTCACCACTGCGGTTCATGGTATGAAAGGCAAATCCGGCGGCGCGACGTGCTTGCGCGGGGCGGTCGATGCGTTCCAACCGTTCGAGTTGTTTGCGCCGCCCCTGCGCCTGGCGGGTCTTCTGACCGGCGATATTGCGGCGGATAAACTCTTCGGTCCGGGTGATCATCTGTTGCTGTTGCTCGTAGACGCGGGTTTGGGTCTTCAGTTGCTCGGTCTTGAGTTCCAGATAGCGTGAATAATTACCCGAAAAAACGTTGAGCGTCCGGCGCTCCACTTCGACGATCTCGTTGACCGTTCGGTCGAGAAAATACCGATCGTGGGATACGAGCAACACCGCGCCCGCATATTCACGGATATGTTTTTCCAGCCACTCGGTGGCGTTCATGTCGAGATGGCTTTCGGGTTCGTCGAGCAAGAGTAGATCGGCTTCGGTAAGCAGGAGTTTGGCCAGCCCGAGCCGGGTTTTCTGTCCCCCGCTCAGCACGCCTACCGGACGGGCGTATTCGCGTTCGGGAAACCCCAATCCGGCCAGCACGGCTTCGGCGCGGTGCTGAAAGGCATACCCCCCTGCACGTTCGAATTCCTCTTGAAGCCGTCCGTACCGCGCAAGGAGCCGTTCCGAGGTTTGCGCGTCGCCATTGGCGTTTTCCAGCGCATGTTCGGTTTCGCGGAGCCGGCGTTCGAGCGTATGGATACCGGACAGCGCGGACAAGGCTTCTTCCAGCACCGTCGCGTCGGAGTCAAGGTCGGGATCTTGGGTAAGATAGCCGATGCGACAGCCGCTCTGCCGGGCAATTGCGCCGATGTCGGGTACGAGCGCGCCGGTGATCAGCTTGAGCAGGGTGGTTTTTCCGGCTCCGTTGGGACCGATCAGCCCGATATGGCGTCCGGCGTCGATACCCCACGCGATGTCGCCCAGTACGTCCTGCGCACCGTAATACTTGGATACCTGATGAAAAGAGACGAGAGGCATGGGAGGAATGTATGAATTATGAAGGAGAAAATACTCAGGTTGTGGTTTACATTCGCGCATGAAAAAGCCATGGAAGAGGTTCTCCCATGGCCTTTCGGACGATCCTGCTGTCGCGGATGGAGTTACTTTTTCTTTCCGTCCTTCCCGGCAAGCGTTTCGGCGATTTTGCCGCTGGCGTACCATTCGATAAAATGAAAGTCTCCTTTGCGAATGATGCCACGCGGATTGCCGTGTATGTCTACCCGGTCACTGCGTACGGTGACGATATTGGCTTTGGTGCCTATTTGTTCGTCCGGTACGATGGCTCGCGCCACAAAAAATTTGCCATCCTGTTCGCACACACCGAAATCCAATTTCTTACGGTTCAGGTCTTGCACACAGAATTCGATGGCGTCGCGTCTTTCGAATTCTCCGGTGACCTGAATAAACTCCCCTTCCACTTGCCCTAGATGCATGGCAAACCTCTCCTCCTGCGTCGGTGCTGCAGGAATATCGTTTCAGGCTGCGACCGAAGCGATTGTTCTGCACAGCCCGGTCTGTCAAACAGACTTCTGTTTTACCGTCCCCTAAACCGAGGGGACCGCTTTTCGAGAAAAGCGGCAATGCCTTCTGTTTTGTCCGCTGTTTCGCATACCTGACCAAATTTTTCGGTCTCGCAGGCGATGCCTGCGCTGAGCGGGCCATCTAGTCCGGTGTACACGCATTCCTTGACGAGCCGTAGCGCAACGGCACTTTTGGCGGTCATCTTTGCCGCCAGCGATCGGGCTACAGGTATGAGTTCTTCTGCCGACGTCACCCGGTTTGCCCATCCGATGCGGAGCGCTTCGGCCGAGTCGATCGGGTCACCCGTCATCAGCATTTCCAGCGCGCGTCCGGCTCCGACAAGACGGGCCAACCGTTGCGTGCCGCCCCACCCCGGAATGATACCGAGGTTGATCTCCGGCTGGCCGATCCGGGCGTTTTCGGAGACGACACGCATATCGCACGCCATGGCCAACTCGCATCCTCCGCCCAGCGCGACGCCGTTGATCGCGGCGATAACAGGAAGACGTAACGTTTCCATCCGGCGAAACAGACCATGCCATTCGCAGACCATCGCTTCGGCGTCCGGCCCGGAAAGCGTCTGCAATTCGCGGATATCCGCGCCTGCGGCAAACGCCTTTTCCCCGTGCCCGGTTACGATGACAGCACGCGCCTCTACGTCCCGGTCGATCTGCTCAAAAGCCTTACGTAACTCCCGGCGAAGCGCCCTGTTAAGCACATTGACCGGAGGTCGATCGAGCGTGAGCGTAACGATGCCGTCCGTTTTGTCAAAAAGAAGCATTTCGAAGGTCATATCCCTATCGCTTTACATACAACAAAAAGACAAAGGGCTTGAAAATATCCCACGCCGACCCCAGTTCGGAGATCGACCATAAAGTTTTACCGCAACACATACAACACACGACACAACAGAGCCGAGAACCCATTAAAATAAGGAATTTCTACCTCTCTGTCAATACCTTGTACACAACAATATTTTGCAGGGCCGTTTGCGGTTTGGCAGACGTGCTTTCCGCTCCTATTCCCGGTCACGCGCGGTCACTTGCCAGCGTTCGGTGCAACGTCCGCCGCCGTCGATGACATAAGCGTACCGATGTAGGGCAACGCACGGACAGATATGCGCGGGCTGGACATACACGGGTTGCCCCACCCGCAACGCCGAAGTGTCGGGTGTCTCGATCACCCAGTGTTCTTCGTTTTGCAGACTGGTCGGCGTGGTGTCGTCCAAATTCCAAATCACGCCCCTCGGCTGGGGCGGATCGGCGCCGATGGCCTTGTGACCCAGGTCGATGGTAAACCGTGTTGCCGTGGGGATGCTGACGATGCGGCTCAAGAGCAGTGCCGCCGCCCTGAAGGGCAGATCCTTGAACGTGCGGGTATAACTCCAATCCCAGAATACCGCCGTACCGGGTGAGGTTTCCACCTCTTGGGCTTGTGCGTAGCAGGGAAAGGAGATCGAACCGCCCATGATACGACGGGGGACGGGAAGTCCTCTTTTCTCGACCGCCGCTTGGAACGACCGCACCTGATCCAGACATGCCATACAGGCCGCCATGCGTTCGTCGGGGTTTTCCTGCCGATTATGTCCGTCGTAGGCGTGTATACCGCCGGGCGTAACATGCGGCAAGTCGGCCACAAGCGCGTACAGATCCTCCGCTTTTGCGCCGGGCGCTATGCCGGTGCGGTGCTGGCCTACGTCGAGGTCGATAAGCAGGTCAAGGGTTATGTCGAACGAAATCGCCGCACGCGACAGCGCGCGTACTGCATCTGCATCGTCCACCATGGTGCGAAACGTCGTTTTGGGAAACGTCTGTGCCAGATGGGCTAACCGCCCCGCGTTGGGACCGACAAGTTGATAGGCGATAAATACGTCCGGGACGCCAACCTCGGCGAGCATCCGGGCTTCCTGAAGCGTAGCGCATTTCTGTTTCGTGATCCCCATTTCCAGTTCCATCTCGGCCACGCGCGTCATCTTGTGCGTTTTGGCGTGGGGTCTAAGCCGTTCCGTTCCTCCTGCTATTTCTATGGTGCGGCGGACGTTTTGCTTGGCTAAGTCCCGGTAGACCAACAGCGCCGGGCTGGGGATCTCATCCACATTGGCGACTTCGTATCCTGCATCCATGACGGCCTCTTTAGAAGTTTGAAGAGTGAAGGGTGAGGGGTGAAGGTGAGGATCGGAAAGTCGTGTGTCCATCTGTTGTGTCTTTTTTCAAACTTTCTTCCGATCAATATTTCACCACGACTTCCACATCGGTCACCACGATATCGCAGACCACCTGCGGGTGGCGGTGTTCCAGCACGATTTCGACGGTATGCGGACCGGGACCGGTCTGCGCAGGAGCAAGCGGCGCGCAAAGCCATACCGCCGTGCTTACGTCTCCTATGCGCAGTGGATCGGCGTTCATGCAGTACCGGACCTCCGGGGTTTCGATCCGCGCACCGTCCCATCGCAGTACCACCTCGTCGCCTTTGACCCATTGATCCAGACGGACACGAAGTTCGATCAACGCGGGCGGAAAGACGTTTGGATCGTCCGCAAGCTCTATCGTCATTTCGGGGCCGACGCCGGTCAAGGTACGTTTGAGCGCGAC
>VGJU01000223.1 GCA_016867335.1 Candidatus Zixiibacteriota bacterium
CGGAGCGTTCGGTCATGGGATCGCGTTTTTTTGTGTTTGAAGACGATACCATGCTATCGTTTTTTCGAGACCTGTTTCCAAGGGGGTTACGGGGGTCCAGCCCAGCAGGGTACGTGCTTTTTCGTTATCGCATCGGAAGTCCATGATTTCGCCGGGGCGATCCGGGAGCGCGCCGACCTGAAGCGTCATACGGCTTTGGGTAAGGGTTTTGATAAGTTGAACGACCTGTAGTATGGGGTACGATTTTCCCGTGCCAAGGTTGACGATTTGCCCGTCGATGTCGGGAGCGACAGCCGCTCTGAGATATCCGTCGATAAGATCGTCGATATAGGTAAACTCTCGTGTCTGTTTGCCGGAGGTCATGGGAAACTCGTCATCGGCGAGGGCGGCGCGGATAGCCTGAGGAATGAGGCGGTCGGGCGGTTGGCCGGGGCCGTAGACAAGAAAGGGGCGCAGGATGACGATAGGCGTTCCCATGGTTCGGTACATCATCTGGCAGAACAGGGTGGCGGCGGCTTTCGAGGCGGAGTAAGGCGAGACCGGCAAAAGCGGGTCGGTTTCCCGAAAGGGAGCGGTTCCGGCTCCGTACTCTTCGGCCGACCCGGTATGTACAAAACGGCGATAGGGGATATTCTCCAGCGCCTGAAGCAGATTGACGGTTCCTTGGATATTGGTCCGTATCATCTGGTCTGCGGTTTGAAAACCGCGTGTTACGGAGGTTGCGGCGGCGAGATGATAGACATAATCGGGACGTATGGCGCAAACGATCTGCCGGAGACCATCCGGATCGAGCAGATCACCTTTTACCCATCGGCAGGTTGTGGGTTCGGGGGGTGGGTGACGGTGCAACGCAACACAAGAAACACCCGAAGCCGTTAGTGTTCGGCACAGATGGCCACCGATAAAGCCGCCTGCACCGGTGACCAGTACGCGCTTATCCGGATCGGGCGACAGGGTGTGGAGGGGGGGCATAAGAAAGACGACTCGACGGTGGAGGGTGTCAGACGTGGAGCGACTCTTGCCGGGACTCGGAAAAGGCGACGGTTTTTTTCGCAGAAGAAAAATAATACCGAAGGAGATTGTTTATAAACTCCCATACGGTTGTTAGTTTTACTTTTGACTTGCCTTTGTTTCGGGGTAGAAATTCTATGGCCACTTCATGAATGCGCATTTTGGCGTTATGGGCTTTCAGAACGATTTCCGCGTCGATAAACCAGTCTTTGGAGACAAGATTGAGATGGTCGATACAAACGCGGCGCATGATTTTAGGCTTTGCGTTGACATCCTTTACCCGGCAGAGGAAGAGCCCTCTGAAAAGCATATTGTACATGCGAGATATGGTTACTCTTCTCAGGCCGTCCATGCGAGTAATCCGGGTGGCTTTGCAGAGGTCGGCTCCGGAGGATTTGAGTTCGGTGTATATCCGTATCAGGCTTTCCGGAGAAACTTGGGCATCCCCGTCCATATAGCCGGTATATACACCGGTGCTATGCCGAAACCCGGATAGGATGCCCCAACCGTATCCCTCGTTGGCAGGAAGGGTAACGACCCTGATTCGGTCATGCGATTGGGCGAGTCGATCCAGCAGGTCGCCTGTACGATCCAACGAGCCGTTATCGACCGGGATTAGTTCATAGTCGATTTTTTCCCGGTCCAGCACAGCGGCAAGGTTGTAGAGTACGTCCTCGCAACAGGCTTCTTCATTAAAAAAAGGGATGACGACGGAAAGTTCGGGGGCGGACATACCGGTAGGCTATGCCTTGCCTGCGAAATGCGCGGTCGAGAGGTGAGGGACGGGCGAGGGCACGATTTCGGTTCTCAGGCTGCGGTCCAGTTCGGGCAGTTTTAGCAGTACGCCTCCCAGAAACCAGAAAAACAGATTGAGCGGCGTGGTGATAAGCGCAGGTCCGCCGAAGAAAACGATAAAAATCGATACGAGAATACTCAGGCAACTGGCGGAGTACCATTTCAGACTGTCGTCCTGAATGGCTATATAGGCTTTAAGCCCTTTCCACAGAAGCACCAATACAATGAGTACCATGATTATCGTTCCGGGTATTCCGGTTTCGGAAATCAGAACGAGAAAGTAGTTTTCGCTGGGCATCATGGAGGGCACATGCATTTCCGAACGCCACTGATGGTCGTGGTAGATCTCGTAAAAGGCTTGGATTTCTCCGTAAAATTTTACCGCTGCCGGGCCTGTACGACCCAATCCGGCGCCAAGGGGGTACATCTGCGCCACTTGCCAGACAACACCGAGCATAACGTACCGGTTGTTTTGTTGAAAGGCGGAGACAGGGCTTGCGGCAGTAACGATCAATTCCTGAAAGGCGCCGCTCGATGTGCCGGCCACGTTTTTCGCCAGATTGTATCCGCCCAATACGATAACCGACAGCGCAATGAACACAAGGGCACCCTGTCCAAGTCTTCGGGACATAAGTTGCAAAAAGAGCATCAACGCCAAACTGATCGCCGTGACGACAAACATCTGCCGTATCAAAGAGATAAAAAGCGTCATGATACAGATGGCAAGCGTGGCGATCATTAAAAAGCGCAGGCGTTTCGATACAAATTTGGCCATGCACAGGGCAAGTGTCAGAGGGATGATGCACTGCATCCATGTGGAGGCTCCGCCAGCATTGGATGTGGTGGACATGGGGCGGAAAAACGATCGCCCTGTTTCGTCCTGCCATGTGTTCTGATCGATTATGCCGGTATATTCGGGCATCTCCGCCTTGACTTGTTCGGGGCCTTTTTGAAACTGGGAGACCGCTGCGGCGCTCATGACAAGGGCGATTATGCCGAATACAATCCCCCGCTGCCGCAGTTGATCGATTGACCGAGTGTAGTGGTATCCGAAGAAAAACAGCGGAATCATGAGGATATGCATCTTGAGCGCTGCCAAACTGGCCACATAGCTGTACGTATAAGCGTTGAAAAGCTGCAAAATACATATTGCTACAAAAATCAAGATCAATTTTTCACAGGGGGTCGAAATCGGCTTATCGGAAGACCGAGCAGCGAAAAAACGCCGGATGGCCCACCCAAAACAGAGGATTACTAGCATGATATCTATGGTGACATGCACGACGGGATTAAAATCGGTTTTATACTTGAGCAGACCGGCGACCGATGCGAACAGGAAAATCATCATGATGGACCGGTTGTAGTTGGCGGACAGGAGAATCGGAACGCCGATCAGGTAGCCGACGATCAGACTCATGCGTGTCGAAAAAATGACCTCCTCCTGCGCAGCCAGATAGACGATGACCAACCCGATGACAATCAGAAGCGTAAGAAATAGAATTTGCAGCGCCGGGCTGTTTACTGTAAGGAGGCGGGGTGACGATTGTTCGGTTCTGAATAGCGTGGTCATGGCGGCAACTCCGGCCAGCTAGCTTAGGGTGAGGCCAACCTGGGTAGATAAAATCGACGATCCCTGAAGCGCCAGATATGTAGCGATAAAACTGAACAAAATAAAAAATATGACAAAAAGAATGGTCAGGATGTGCCGATTCGCCGGTTTATAAGCGGTTTGCGGCTTGTGGGTAATGCTCGTCATGGCCTTGTTTTAAGGGCTTTTACGATAATATCATAGGGTTTCAGATCGGGTTTACGAAACCTGAGCAACCAGCGTTCCAGATAGCAGAAAAAGAGGACCGGCGGAGGGAACCCCAGTCGGGTTTCGAAAAACGCTACGATATGAAGAACTCCTCTCGATACGATCAGTAGACAGTATTCCTTGCACTGAATCAAAAGATTTGCCGTCCGCAGGAGATTCTGTAATTGCTCCGCGGTATATCCCTCGTGGAGGTGTGCGCCGTCTACTCGAGGGGCAGGGGGAACCGGCACGCTCAAAATCAGAACCCCCTCGGGGCGCAACATGCGAGCCAGTTCCCGAATCCCTTGACGGTCGTCGTGAAGATGTTCGATCACTTCGGTGCAGAGTACCGTATCGTATACGCCGTCCTTGAACGGAAGCGCCTCGGCGGAAGCCCGGACAAGCCAAACGCCGTTCAACCCGAAACGGCGTTTGGAGGCTGCAAGATAGGCCAGATGGTCTTCCCGAATTTCGACTGCCACCACACGGCGAAATCGACTTCGAAGCGAGTCGAACGTATACATGCCGCGTCCGGCACCCACATCCAGCGCGCGATCTCCCATCTGAGGCAGAAAACCGTCTACGAAAGGTTTCTGCACGGCTCGACGTATCGTATCTCCGGTGGCAAAAACAAACCGTACGATCCGGCGTATCCACGGGGGACGAAGAAGTTTGTCTTTAAACGCGGAATCCATACACCTCTATCGTTTCTTGTGCTATGGACTCCCATGCAAAACAAGAGGAAAACAAATCCGACGCCCCTGCGCGCAACCGGTTCCGTTCCGTCGTATCCTGCACGAGACGTTCTATACGGTCGGAAAGGGCCTGCTCGTCATCGACTTCTACGAGCGCCATATTCTCCCCGTCGATAAAATCGGGCGGTGTGTCCCGACCGCGTGTCGAGACGATCGGCAACCCGTGTCCCAGCGCAGCAATAAGCGAACTTTTTCTTCCGCTGGCCCCCCGAACATCCGTCATGACATACAAATCGAGCAAACTCAACCAGCGAGAGACTGCTTCCTCGTTTCCGTATCCCGTCCACACAATATACGGGTCCAGTCTAAGATCGGCAATCCACTTTTTGAGAAACCGGTAGTAGGGGTGTTCTTCTCGATACGCGCCGATAATGGCAAAACGAAGCCTCGGATGTCGGTCGATCATACGGTGGAGCGTTCTGAAAAGCGTATCGTAATGACGGTCTACATGCATAGTGCCAAAACTGCCTAGCAAAAAGTCGTCAGCCCCAATGCCCAGCCGCGCCCTTTCGGCATTTCGTTCCTCGATGGTCATCGGAACCACCCGAACACCCGTCCCCACCGGGATGGCGTGCAGACGCGAACGCAGCCATGGAAATCGCCTCCCCAAACGTGCAACTCGATCGGGAACGGTCAGGATGGAAACCGAACTCCCCATAAGCAGCATCGTATCCTTGAAATGGTCGTAGAACGCAAGCAGACGATTTTTATATCCGCCGAGTTTAGGCGCGTATATCTCGTGAAAAGTCACCGCAGTCCGGCAACGGGATCCGAGAAGAAGCCACGGGATCAGATTGACGGCAAAGGAGAGCGGGCCGTAAAAATTCGGGGTGTACTGGATATGGATGTAGTTGTATCCGTTTTTTCTGACCGTTTTCAACAAACCAACAACGGCACGCACATTCCACTTTTCCATGCGCCGAAAAAGAGAAGAAATTGGCTGTCTTTCCGGAGGGTTTCCCGAGTTTGCCCGGTTTGAAGCGACTACATCCACATGGACGCCGAGATGACGCAAGGCCCGTTCGAGTTGCGCTGTGTAGTCACCTACGCCGCAAACATCCGGCGGAAACGTGGCACTGATCATCAAGATGCGTAACGGCGGTCTATTCATGGTCCGGTTCGCTCCAAACACAGCGCCCGGTATATCTTCTCAAGTCGGTCGGCGATGCACTCGCTCGTATAACGCTCCGCTACACGGGCACGGCCCGCTTCGCCCTTTCGTTTTCCGGTTTCCTTGTCGTCAAGAAATGCCAGAATAGCTCTTGCTATCGTCTCCGGTTTCGGTTCCACCACCACGCCGCCGCCGGCTCCTTCGATCAACTCTCGCAAAGCAGGTATGTCTCCTCCTATGACCGGTTTGCCAAAACTCCATGCTTCCAGGATGACGGTCGGCATAATCTCGCTCCGAGACGGCAGACACAGCATATCGCAGGCGGATAGCGCGTCCGCCTTTTCCTGGTCGGACACCGGACCGAGGTTGAGCAGACGAGAATCGGACGGATAGACGAGACGTGACGATTCCTCCGCAGGTCCGATCAACACAAACGTCGCTTCCGGGTGATGTTCCCATATCCTTGGGGCTGCGGCCAGAAGATCTGGAATCCCCTTGCTTTCCACCTGACGACCCACAAACAAAATCACCGGCCCGGACAGCCCGTATTTCTTTCTAAAAAAAGCCGGATCGGCCTGGGACGCAATGACAGGGCTCACACCTACGGTATGAATGCGGGCGGCGTCTACACCACCCCTTATATAGAGTGCCCGTTCCACATCCAGCAGAGCGATCACCGCATCTGCTTGCCGATATATACGAAAAAAAAAAGGGCCATCACCCCAGATGCCTTCGTGGACAAGCGGGGTGA
>VGJU01000224.1 GCA_016867335.1 Candidatus Zixiibacteriota bacterium
GACGGACCTTGCGGTGTTTTTCGAAGGCAGCATACGCCATTCGGCGGTCATACCGATCGGGGGCAAAAACATCACGAGCGACATCGCCATCGGGCTTAGGACGCCGCTGGACCAAGCCGAAGAGATCAAGCGAAAACACTCCAGCGCGCTGTCGGTTCGCTCCGAAGACGGTCATCTTGTGGAGGTTCCGGGGGTAGGGGGTCGACCGGCTCGCAAGTTGTCGCGCGAACAGCTTACTGCGATCGTAGGGCCGCGTATGGAGGAGATTCTTGTCTTTGCCAACCGAGAACTCAAACGTAGCGGTTTTGACGATCTCATGCGTGCGGGGGTGGTGCTGACCGGCGGTGGCGCGTTGATGCCCGGCGCGGCGGAACTGGCCGAACAGGTGTTTGGCATGCCCGCCAAAATCGGGGTTCCGGACAGCTTGGGCGGGTTGGTTCCGGCGGACACGGCTCCCATGTTTGCCACAGGCATCGGGTTGATGCTCTACGGGATCGAGAACCCGGGAAAAAAAGATTGGGGAAACGACGGCGACCATCAGGGGATAGGGAGAATTTTCGGACGCATGAAACGTTGGTTTGGGGATTTGGCATGAGCAAGTTTAAAGAGGGACAAATCACCGCTTCCCTTAGGAAGCACTCTTTTTCATTTTGAAGTGTTTTTTCGTTCCGCAACAACAAGGAGGTTATTTCATGGGAACATTCAGTTTCAGCACGGACCCCGCGCTTTTCGCCCGCATGAAAGTCATCGGCGTAGGCGGAGCCGGCAAAAACGCGGTCAACCACATGATCGAGTCGGAAGTGCCCGGAGTGGAGTTTATGGTAGCCAATACCGACGCCCAGGATTTGGCCGAGTCAAACGCCCGTCTGAAAATACAGTTGGGTCGTGAGCTTACGCGCGGGTTGGGCGCGGGGGCCGACCCCGAGGTGGGTCGCAAGGCGGCCGAAGAAAGCCGGGAAGAGATCACGGAACATCTAAAAGGCGTAGATATGGTGTTTATCACCGCCGGCATGGGCGGAGGAACCGGAACCGGCGCGGCGCCCGTCATCGCCCAGATCGCCAGAGAACTCGGTGTGCTGACCGTGGCTGTCGTCACCCGTCCGTTTGTATTCGAAGGCCCCAAGCGGACCACCAATGCCGATTCGGGGTTGGGCGCACTCAAAGACCACGTAGACACGATGGTCATCATTCCGAATCAAAAGCTCAAAGAGGCGGTAAGCCGGAATACCACGTTCAAGGATGCGCTCAAGGTCGCCGACGAGGTGCTTTTACAGGCAACGCGCGGTATCTCCGACCTGGTAACGCTCCCCGGTTTGATCAACGTCGATTTTGCCGATATTAAGACGACGATGGCAAGCAAGGGCTACGCGCTCATGGGAACGGGCGAGGCCACCGGCGAAAGCCGCGCACGCGAGGCGGCCACGCGCGCCATGACGCATCCGTTGCTCGAAGATCTGGAAATCGACGGCGCACAGGATATCCTGCTCAACATCTCCGGTGGAAACGACCTGACGTTGTTTGATGTGGACGAGGTGATGACAACCGTCCAGGAGGCGGCGGGACAGACCAACATCATCATGGGCACGGTACTCGACACCACGCTCGAAGGGATGGTCCGGGTGACCTTGATCGCCACGGGGTTGGAACGAGTCTCGGCAAGCCGCGACCCGATGAGCACGAGAAACAACATCATCCGTATCCGGGACCGGGATCATGTAAAGGAAATCGAAACACCCACTTTTCTGCGTCATCCGCGCCGAGCCTCCGGCATTCAGGATTTTCCACTTGCCGGAGAGACGTCACCCGGCGCCGACAATCCGGACGATCTGAACGTGCCTACCTTTCAGCGAAGACAGCGAAGTTTCGGCTCGTAGCAACTGAGACCAGAGGATGTATACACCGAAACGGTGCGAAACGCTTGCGGGCGGGATTGTCCTGATTGCAGGACTCTGTCTGGCAGGCGGATGCGGGAAATCCGAATCGGAGGCTGATAGCAACGCCGGCGTCTCCGAACTTCGAAATACGGAACCGTCGGCGCTTGTCGCCGCACCGGTCGTATCTTGGCAAACACTGGATGGTGCTGCGGCATCGATCTCCGCATACAAAGGCAAGGTGGTAGTCGTCGATTTTTGGGCTACATGGTGCGGCCCTTGCAAAGTTGCGATACCCGATCTCAAAGAATTGTACGCCAAATACCAAGCGCAGGGCGTCGTAATCCTCGGTGTGTCGGTGGATAAAGGCGGCGCGGAAACCGTAAAGGAGTTTGTAGAACAGTTTGGCATTACCTATCCGGTGGTGATTGCCGACCGTGTCGCCGAGGAAGCCTACGGCCGGGTAATGACACCCCCGCAAAATCGGGTAACCAGTTTGCCTACCTCCTTTGTGGTCAACCGAGACGGACAAATCGTAAAAAACTATGTCGGATACCGGGCCGGCGTTTCCAAAGAAGAACTCGAAGCCGACATCAAAAAGTGGCTATAAGGGCTCTCACAATGATGACTCACACAGTCATCATTATTTCATAATCTCCCTCACCGTCGCTAGGGCCTATTTTCAGGCTTTTCGGTTTTCGGAGACGCGTATTTCGAGGGTACGCCGCAGGATTCTTTCTGCGGGTACCTGTTTTAGGTCATACAAGAAAAATCCACCTAACCGCCTGGCGTATAGGTATATTTTTTTCAATCTCCCCGCATTGCGAAACCTTCTCCGGTTTATTCTGTTGACAGAAAAGACCAACTCGGTTATACTAACCCTCTGTTGTGGACCTCCCGATATCCCGCCGGCTATTCGGTGGGATGAACCATTTTTAAGGAATTTGCGCGTCTGGTTTTCGTAAAATCCGGTCAGACCGGCAAGTCCGCTTGCCGGGTAGCCGGTTTTATTTTTTATTACACCGCCCATCGGCGGTGTGTCCGGAGCGATCTATGGAAGTGCTGGGGCTTTCCCCGCAGTACAACCCTAAACCTGTTGAAGACAGGTGGTATGCCTTCTGGGAAGAAAATGGGCTTTTTCACGCCGAACCCCGCGCGGATCGCAAGCCCTTTTCAATCGTTATCCCGCCGCCAAACATTACCGGTATTCTGCACATGGGACATGTCCTCAACAACACCCTGCAGGATATCGTCATCCGTTCCAAACGGATGCAAGGATACGAGACGTTGTGGATGCCGGGCACGGATCATGCGGGAATCGGTACGCAGGTCGTGGTCGAACGCATGCTGGCCAAGCAGGGGTTGAGCCGTCACGACATCGGGCGGGAACGGTTTGTGGAGGAAGTATGGAAATGGCGCGAACAGTACGGTCGGACGATCGTCATACAGTTAAAACGACTGGGGTGTTCGTGTGACTGGGCGCGTGAGCGTTTTACGATGGACGAAGGACTTTCGCGGGCGGTGTTGACCGTCTTTATCACCCTGTATCGCAAGGGCCTGATCTACCGAGGACATCGCATCATCAACTGGTGTCCCCGTTGCCACACCGCCTTGTCCAGCGAAGAGGCAATCCCGCAAGAGGAAACCGGTTCGCTGTGGGTCATCCGGTATCCGCTCCGAGAGGGCGGGTATATCGCAGTGGCTACGACGCGCCCGGAAACGATGCTAGGCGACTCCGGTGTTGCGGTGCACCCGGACGACCCGCGTCACGCTGGGTTGATCGCTAAAACCGCCATCCTTCCCTTGGTAGGACGAGAAATTCCGGTGGTGGCGGATGCCGAACTCGTCGATCCTGCGTTTGGGACCGGCGCAGTCAAAGTCACACCTGCGCACGACCCCAACGATTTTATCATGGGACAGCGCCACGATCTCGCCCAGATCATCGTCATCGGTGAAGACGGACGCATGACTGCGCAAGCCGGGGCTGCCTATGCCGGTATGGACCGTTTCGAATGCCGAAAAGCGGTCGTCGCGGCGCTCGAGGCGCAGGGACTGCTCGAAAAAGTGGAACCCCATACTCGCGCCGTCCCACACTGTCAGCGGTGTGATACCACGCTCGAACCCTTGCTGTCACGTCAGTGGTTTGCCCGCATGAAACCACTGGCAGGGCGTCTGTTGACGGCACTCGACCAAGAAAACATACCCCGATTTACCCCGGACCACTGGGTAAAAACCTATCGTCACTGGCTCGAAAACATCGAAGACTGGTGTATCTCACGTCAGTTGTGGTGGGGACATCGGATTCCGGTGTGGTACTGCACGTCTTGCGGCAAGGAACATGCCGCCGTATCGACCCCCGAACGGTGCGATACGTGCGGTCACGACACACTGCGTCAAGACGAGAATGTGCTCGACACTTGGTTTTCGTCCGCCTTGTGGCCTTTCTCCACCATGGGTTGGCCCGACGATACAGCAGAATTGCGCTATTTCTATCCTACGTCGGTACTGGTGACCGCACACGACATCCTGTTCTTCTGGGTCGCCCGCATGATGATGATGGGCTACGAATTTATGGGAGACCGCCCGTTTGCGGATGTGTATCTCAACAATCTGCTCCGCGACACCAAAGGCCGAAAACTCAGCAAGTCGCTTGGTAACTCCCCCGATCCGCTCGACGTGATGGACAAATATGGTGTCGATGCGCTGCGTTTCGCCATTACGCACATCGCGCCGCAGGGTCAGGACGTATACTACGACAACGAGCGTGTGGAAATCGGACGACATTTCGCCAACAAGCTCTGGAACGCAGGACGCTTTGTCTTGATGAATCAAACCGGACGCATCGAACCACTTGCCGGTCCGGAACCAGAGGACGATCTTTGGGACCGCTGGATACTTTCCCGGCTTGCCGGAGCCACCGCCCATGTAAACCGCGCCTTTGACCGTTACGGATTCCAAGAGGCGTCGCATGCGCTATACGACTTTTTCTGGCACGACTACTGCGACTGGTACTTGGAGATCATCAAAAGCCGACTGTACGACCGTGAGACCGCATCGGGACGGCGCGCGGTCCAGGTGGCGCTATGGACGCTCGAACGGACGCTACGACTTTTGCATCCTTACATGCCCTTTATTACCGAGGAACTGTGGAGTCATACAGCTTTGTTCTGGCCGACCTCCGATCCGCGACCGACGAGTATCATGCACGCGGCATGGCCGGAACCGATTCCTGCATGGATCGATCCGGAAGTCGAAAATCAGGTTTTGCTCCTCCAATCGTTTACGGGAGCCGTACGCGAAGTGCGGGCCGATTTCCGTATCCACCCGTCCAAACAGATGACCGTGTTTTACCGTACCCATGCCGCATGGCTCGAAAAGGCGTTACACAGTTCCCAGACCGCTATGGAGCGTATTGCCTCGATTCGTCTCCATGCGCTGTCCAACGGATCGGTCCCACCGCACGGATCGGTGTCTCGCGTGTTGCATGACATCGAGTTTTTCGCGCCGCTGGCTGACCTGATTGACATTGCCGCCGAAATCGAGCGTCTGGCCAAAGAACGCGAAAGGGTACTAGGCGAGTTGGAAAAGGTCGTCGAACGACTTTCGAATGCGCTCTTTATGGAACGCGCGCCCGCCGACGTGGTGGAACGCGAACACGACAAACAACGGCGGTATGGGGATTTGCTGGCACGTCTAAGCGACAACTTGGACATGCTGGTGACTTCCCGTTCGTAAACACGGTCCATGGGCATTTATGACAGGAAGCGCGCGTATAGGAAATGAAAAAGTGGCGGAACAAACAGTCGATTTGCACTCGCATACCTCGTGTTCGGACGGACGGCTTTCTCCTGTCGGGTTGGTCGATCTTGCCGTAAGCAAAGGACTTGCCGCGCTTGCGATCACGGATCACGACACGGTGGCGGGTGTTGGCCCGGCGACGGCACATGCAAAAGAACTCGAAATCGTTCCGGGTGTTGAACTGAGCGCCAGCGAAGGCAATTCGGACATTCACATACTTGGATATTTTATCGACCTGGAAAGCCGTTTGCTGATCGAGCATTTGGAGGTGTTTCGTTCGTATCGTTTTCTGCGCGGACGCCAGATCGTGGAACGGCTAAACGAGTTGGGGGTTCGGCTTTCGTTTGACGACGTGCTGGCGTGCAGTGGCGGAGAAAGCGCCAGCATCGGCAGACCGCACGTGGCGCAGGCCCTGGTGGACAACGGCTATGTGGGGACGCTCGAAGAAGCATTCAGGATCTATCTGGGATCACACGCACCCGCGTACGTTCCTA
>VGJU01000225.1 GCA_016867335.1 Candidatus Zixiibacteriota bacterium
GGGCATCTGGGGCTATGGTTCGACCGTCGCCCCTATTTTGTCGGGTATGACGCCCGAAACGACTCATGATCCCCGTTTCCGAACTCTACAGTCTGTGTCGGGTGGAAAACCGGGTTCAAGAAGTGCCGGACGGACAAGGCGGAACCCGTCAGCGTACCATCAAGTATTCGGTCTGGATAGACCCGAAGGCGGATGGCGAAACACCCATGTGTGCGGCGCTCGACTCGACCATGAAAAAGCCATCGAATTGGACCCACGTTTTAGCGCGGCCTATAACAGCCGAGGCGTTCTCCGAAGACGTCAAGGCGATCTTTCCGGTAGCCGGGCCGACTACGACCGTGCCATCGCGCTCAATCCCGTCGAAGCTACCTATTTTCGCAATCGAGCCAATCTCAGACGACAGCAAGGCGATCTCAAAGGTTCGCTCGAAGATTACGATCAAGCCGTGACACTCGACGGAAAAGACAGCATCGCCTTCAACAGCCGCGGCGTTGTGCGCGAAGCGCTCGGAAACCAATCGGGCGCGCTCGCCGACTATGACAAAGCCATCGAACTCAACCCCGGCGAACCGTCGTTCTATCAGAACCGAAGCAACCTGAAACGCACGATGGGCGACCTGAAGGGCGCACAGGCCGATTTGGACCGTGCGGTATCGTTGCGCTCTCGATAATCCCGTCTTTCCTCAACCTGTTTCCCATGCCCCGATAGCTCCTTATCCAGCTATCGGGATTTTTTTGTGGATGTCTTTTGCATGAGTACCCCTCCTCCCGAAGCTAAGTTTTCCGAAACACCGGAAATACCCGTCTCCCGAAATGCCGACGCCGGTGGCATCCGCGAAGTGTGGACGCTGGCCTATCCCATCGTGTTCGCTACGATCTCGGAAACTACCCTTGGCGTTGTAGACACCTTCATGGTGTCAAAATTGGGCACAGTGGCCGTAGCCTCGGTAGGACTTGGCTCCATGATGGCATGGCTTTTCTATCTCCCCTTTCTGGGTTTGGCGATGGGTATCAACACGTTCGTATCACAGTATTTTGGCGCGGGCAAAGCGACCGACTGTGGCCGCGTTACCTGGCAGGGGCTGTATATCGGCGTTGTATGCGGGTTGTTGATCCTATCCGGCATCCCACTGGCTCCGTGGTTGTTCGACCTTGCCCGTCCCTCACCGGAGGTGCGCGAGGCAGGTGTCCAATTTTTGCAATACCGATTGCTCGACGGTCCCGGTCTCATGACCTCGATGACGATCGCCAGTTTTTTTCGGGGCATAGGCGATACCAGAACCCCGATGAAGGTGGGCATTACCGTCAATCTGCTCAACATCTTGTTAAACTACGGGCTTATCTACGGAAACTTCGGGTTGCCCCGGATGGAGATCGCCGGTTCTGCGCTCGGTTCTGCGCTTGCGGGACTTACCGGAGGCGGTATCGCCTTGTTTCTGTTTCTAAGAAAAAAACAGACGCGTTTTCAGACAAGACACGTTCCGTCTCCCACTTGGGGCGAATGCCGCCGCGTCATCCGTGTCGGCGCGCCGATCGGTCTTCAGCGGTTTCTCGACATCGGTAGTTTCGTCATTTTCAGCGCGCTGATCGGAAGACTCGGCACCGCCCAGTTAGCCGCAAACCAGATTTCCATTCAACTGATGTCCGTCTCTTATATGATCGGCTTGAGTGTTGGTATGGCGGCCACCACGCTTGTCGGTCAGTATATCGGGGCGGGACGGCTCGATTTGGCGGAAAAGAGCACGTACAGCGCCTTTAAACTGGCGATCAGCAGCATGGTGGTTATGGGCGCAGGGTTTCTGCTGTTTCCGAATCAGGTGATGGGGCTTTTCAACGATGATCCCGACGTGATCCGGTTTGGACGCGAAGGGTTGATTTTGGCCGCCTTTTTTCAGGCGTTCGACGCGATGGCCGTCGTGTTTACCGGTGCGTTGCGGGGTGCGGGCGACACACGATGGACGGCGGTCGCCGCGTTTATCGGGGCATGGATCATCTTTCTGCCGCTTTCCTATACGCTTGCCTTTACTTGGCAGATGGATTTCTGGGGCGCATGGCTCGGCGCGACCGTATACATCTGGATTTTGGGCATCGCCTGTGTGTATCGCTTCCGTCAGGGGACGTGGAAACACATGACGCTATGACTGCTTACCGATGGGGCCCACACAGACCCTCTTGTCGCTCTTTTCCGTAGAATCTATTTGACGTCGGACCGAAAACCGTGTATATTGCCCCGTCTTTGCTGTCGCGGAAACGGATGGATTCACCCACGGTATGCCGTGCGTCTATAAAGAGCTACTATGAACCTTCGCAACATCGCCATAATCGCCCATGTGGATCACGGCAAGACCACCCTCGTGGACGCCATGCTCCGACAGACCCACGTGCAACGCAATATCGACACGCTGGGCGAACGCATCATGGACTCGATGGACCTGGAACGCGAACGCGGTATTACCATCCGCGCCAAAAACGCCAGCATCGTCTATAACAATATAAAAATCAACATCGTAGACACACCCGGTCACGCCGATTTCGGCGGCGAAGTGGAACGCATTCTGCGCATGGTGGACGGCGCGTTGCTGTTGATCGATGCCAAAGAAGGCCCGATGCCACAAACTCGGTTCGTACTCCGCAAGGCCATCGAGTTAGGACTGCCGTGCATCGTGGTCGTCAACAAGGTGGATCGTCCCGATTCGGATGTGGACCGTGTCGTCAACGCTACGTTCGACCTATTTGTCGAACTCGGCGCATCGGACGAGCAACTCGATTTTCCCATTGTCTACGCTTCCGCGATCTATGGAACCGCCACACTCGATCCAACGGTCAAACATTCCGATCTGACCCCGCTTTTCGATACCATCGTCGAGCGTATTCCCGCGCCGGAAGTATTCCCCGACGAGCCATTTCGCATGTTGACGCTGGCGCTTCACTACGATCCCTACAAGGGCCAGATGGGCATCGGCAAGGTGCTTTCCGGCTCGATCGGCAAGGGACAGTCTATCGTCCAGCTTAAAGCGGCGGATGGAGAACGTATCGCAGGAAGATGTGTCGGTCTGCTGGCTTTCGAGGGACTGGAACGCCGCGACATCGAACGCGTCCCCGCCGGCGAGATCGTCGCCGTAGCCGGTCTGCCCGATATAAAGATCGGAGACACCATCGCCGATCCCGCCGTTATCGAACCGCTTCCGCCGGTAAAAATCGACGAACCGACGGTGCGGATGACCTTTGCCGTCAACACCAGCCCGTTTTCCGGACGTGAAGGCGATCACGTCACCTCGCAGCGGATCAAGGAACGGCTCTGGAAAGAGATGGAAGTCAATGTGGCGCTACGGGTGGAAGAAACCGATGCCCGGGACACCTTTCTTGTATCCGGACGTGGCGAACTGCATCTTGCCATCCTCATCGAAACCATGCGCCGCGAAGGCTACGAACTTCAGGTGTCGCAACCCGAAGTTATTCTGAGAACCGTAGACGGCGTCGTTTCCGAGCCGTACGAATGGCTGACCATAGACGTGCCGGACGATTTTCAGGGCGCGGTGATGGAGGCTCTCGGCGAGCGCGGCGCGGCACTTCAGGTCATGTCACCCGTGGGCGCAGGTGAAATCCATCTCGAATACCGCATCCCCACACGCGGTGTCATCGGTCTCAAAACCCGGATGATGACCGCCACGCGCGGTCATGCGATCATGTACCATATCTTTGACGACTATCATCCCGTCGAAGGACCGGTGCAGAGCGGCACGCCGCACGGATCGCTCATCGCGGCGGTGTCCGGCACAAGCACCTCCTACGCGCTCGACGGCGCTCAGGAACGCGGCGCCTTGTTTATCAGCCCCGGTATCGACGTATATACCGGTATGATCGTAGGACAGCACGCGCGGGACAAAGACCTCGAGGTCAATGTCTGCCGCTCCAAACACCTGACCAATATGCGCGCCGCCGGCGCGGACGACGCCATCCTGCTCACCACCCCACGCGAGATTACCCTCGAATACGCCCTCGAATATATCGGGTCCGACGAACTGGTCGAAGTCACACCCAAAAGCATACGGCTCCGCAAACGCCTGCTCGACGCCAACGACCGCAAACGCACCCGGTAATTTCCACGTCTCATTTCTCTTTGCGGTTTCTCCTCGATCCGTTATCTTCATACGACGGTTTTTGAACCGAGACGGTTCTCGTTCGTACCTATTGACCTATTGCAAGCCATCCAGCGGTTCCCCCAATCCAAAATCCAAAACGGATTTCCCAATGAAAGATCTCGAACAACTCGTCCGGACGACACTGACCGAGTTACGGCATTTTGCGGATACCCAGACCGTGGTCGGAGCGCCGATCCAAGTAGAAGGATCGACCATCGTTCCCTTGTTCAAGCTACGTGCTGGTTTTGGCGCGGGCGGTGGCGGCGGAACCGCAGGGACCAAGCGAGAAAGCGGAAGCGGTGGCGGAACAGGCGGAGGTGTCGATGTACAACCGGTCGCCATACTGATCATCGACGCCTCCGGAGTTCGTCTTGAACCGGTCGCCGGTCATCCACCCGATCCCATAGGTAAAATCGTCGAGATGCTCAAATCGACATGGATACGTAAAAAAAATTCCGCCGATTCGGAGCGGACGGAATAGAAAACGGTCATGATGTCGCTGATCGCCACCGCACTGCTGGTCGTTCTGACAGGCGTCGTCCTGCTTGCCATCCCCGTTACCATTGCGTTTTCGTTCCGCTATCCCGAACAGGCGCAGGCCGGCGTGACCGTGTCGTGGATTCGCACATGGTTCCGGTACGACTCACGGACACCGAGACGGTCTTCCAAAAAAAAGAAACCGACGCAAATAAGACCGTTCTGGAAAACGTCGCCGGAGACGTGGTTTCTCAGGGCACGGCGCATACCGGGCAAAAAAGAATTGGGGTTGCGTCTTTTGCAGTTGTTTTTTGCGCTGATCCGCTGTATGCGTCTTTACCGTTTTTCGGCGACAGGCCGGATCGGGCTGAACAACCCGGCGGATACGGGGCTTTTGTGGGGTGCATACAGCGCGCTGTCGGGCGGGATAAAACCGTCAAACCGGATTACGCTCGACATTCGTCCCGATTTCGAGAAAGCCGTTTTTGTCATCGATGGACATGGCGTCGTACATATTTTTCCGTTGCACGTTGCGGGGGTCTGTATCGGATTTCTGCTGTGCCGCCCCGTATGGCGGGCGGTTTGGAGTATAGCGAGACAAAAAGGATAAGGAGGAAGGATGAAGGAGGAATTTGCCGCTCAGGAAAGCAACCCACTACGTAGCGCCGGCTGGTTCGGAGGACGGGACAAAGGGGGTTTTATCCATCGAAGTTGGATGAAAAACCAAGGATTGCCCGACCATCTTTTCGACGGTCGTCCGGTGATCGGCATCTGTAATACGTGGTCCGAGCTTACTCCGTGTAACGCCCATTTTCGGATCATTGCGGAGCGCGTAAAACGGGGTGTCTACGAAGCGGGTGGATTTCCGGTGGAGTTTCCGGTCATGTCGCTTGGCGAAGCGCTCATGCGTCCCACGACCATGCTGTTCCGGAACCTGGTCAGCATGGACGTGGAAGAATCGATCCGTGCCAACCCTATTGACGGGGTGGTGTTGCTGGTCGGTTGCGACAAGACGACGCCGGCGCTGCTCATGGGTGCGGCCAGTTGTGATCTTCCTACCATCGCCCTGTCCGGCGGTCCCATGCTCAACGGCAGGTACAAGGGCGAGGAAATCGGCTCCGGGACCGATGTCTGGAAGTTTAGCGAGGCGGTCCGCGCCGGAACCATGAGCATGGGCGAATTTCTCGAAGCCGAGTCGTGTATGAGCCGTTCCGCTGGTCACTGTATGACGATGGGTACGGCTTCTACGATGGCCAGCGTCGTCGAAGCGCTCGGTATCGGCCTTACCTTCAATGCGGCCATTCCAGCGGTGGATTCGCGTCGGCATGTGCTGGCGCATATGGCCGGACGCCGTATCGTCGAAATGGTCCGCGAAGATTTGCGCATGTCAAAGGTGCTTACCCGCAAAGCCTTTGAAAACGCCGTCCGTGTCGTAGGGGCCATAGGCGGCTCGACCAACGCGGTCATCCACCTGCTCGCGCTGGCAGGTCGTCTCGGTGTGCCCTTTACGCTCGAGGATTGGGATCGTCTCG
>VGJU01000226.1 GCA_016867335.1 Candidatus Zixiibacteriota bacterium
CTATGGCGTGACGCTGTGCGTCAAAGCGCATGTAGGGGCCAGCATCTACAACACGCCGACCACGCTTAAGGTGATGGCTGCCATCTCCTCTCCGGCGTTTGGTATCGACATGGACCCGTCGCATATCCACCGCGCCGGAGAAAATCCGGTAACAGCCATTTCGGCGGTGATCTCGCGGGTCAAACACGTGCATATCCGCGACTGCAAGGGGATGGAGGCTGGTCCCGGAAAACCCGAAGAGCAGGCCAACGGGCGTGGCGATATCGACCTTGTGGGCTATATCCGCGTGTTACACGAAAACGGGTACAAAGGTGCGGTGGATATTGAGATCATCGGCGCCAAAGCATACAGTGTAGAACAGTGCAGTGTCATCGCCGCCGAAGCACGCGGTCACATGCAGGCGTGTCTTCAAGCGTGCGGCGCAAGATAGAACCGGGCAGATTGTCTCCCTTAACCCAAGAAGACGTATGGCCAATATAACTCATACCGATCTGGCATGGATGTATCTCGAACGATGCAACCGTCATGCACAGGACGAACTGCTCACCATGTACGAGTACGACGTCACCTATCGTTCGAACCATTACGGAGCCGTAGCCGGGCTTCCCGAGCTGATGCGGCTTTCCGGGACGTTTTTCGATAAGTACCCGGACGCGCATTGGAAAGTAGAGAGGGTCCGGTCTGCCGAAGGCGACGCGGCCGAGTTTGACTTTGTCATGGTCGGTGTAGACCGCGAAACGGGGAAACGGGTAGCGCGAAAAGGACGGGAACGGCTTACGTTTTCCGACTTCGGTCTGATTCGTCATATCGAAGTACATATCGAGAACGTGCAGTAGGGGTATGGATCTTCTTGCGGAGATTCTGCGCGCCGACCGGCGTATCCGTCCCCACATCCTGAAAACGCCGCTGTTGCCTTCTTTTCCGCTTGCTGGGGATAGCGGGGCGCGGGTGTGGCTCAAGATGGAAAGCGAGCAGTATACCGGATCTTTCAAGGCGCGGGGAGCCATGAACCGGGTGCTTGCGCTTACGCAGGAAGAACGGACACGGGGGATCGTGACCGCCTCGACCGGCAACCACGCGCTGGGCGTAGCCCGCGCGCTGGCGATGACCGGCATCACCGGGACTCTTTTTCTTCCCCAAACCGCTTCGCCCACCAAAATAGAAACCTTGCGCCGGTATCCTGTTGCGCTCGAACTGTTGGACACCGATGCGCTTGGGACGGAGCTTTATGCGCGCCAAGCCGCGCATGAGCGTGGATGCGTATGGATTTCTCCGTACAACGACCCGTATGTCATAGGCGGGCAGGGAACCATAGGGGTTGAACTTGCGGAACGGGCGGACCGCATCGACGAGGTGTTCGTAACGGTAGGTGGAGGCGGACTGATATCCGGCATAGCCACCTATCTGAAGATCGTATCACCCGAAACGCGCATCGTCGGCTGTTTGCCGGAACGCTCGCCGGACATGTATCGCTCCGTGCAGGTGGGACATATCGTGACGCTGGAGCAACAAGACACGCTCTCGGACGGCTCGGCAGGCGGTGTGGAACCCGGCGCCATCACGTTTCCGGTGTGTCAACGTCTGGTAGACGAGTACGTGCTTGTAACCGAAGAAGAAATCCGGCAGGCGGTACGGCTGATGGTCACTGAGCACCGCAAAATCGTCGAAGGGGCCGCCGCCGTAGCCGTAGCGGCGTTTCTCCGGCAACGCGAGCGGTTTGCCGGGCGCAACGTGGTCATCGTCGTATGCGGAGCCAATATCTCGATGGACAACCTGATCCAGATATTAGGATAAGATCGGCTCATCTCCCCCGCAGGGTCCGGTCAATGTCGCGCTGAGCTTCGCGTTCGGCGATGGCGTCCCGGCGGTCGTACTGTTTTTTACCTCGCGCCAGCGCCAACTCCACCTTGGCGCGACCATGTCGGAAGTAGAGTTTGAGTGGAACGAGCGTCAGTCCCTTTTCCACGACACGTCCGACCAGTTTGCGGATTTCTTCTCGGTGGAGCAACAGCCTGCGTTTGCGTAGCGGATCGTGGTTGAAGATATTGCCCTGCTCGTAAGGACTGATGTGCAGGTGGTACAGGTATACCTCGTTCCGCTCGATGCCGGCATAGCTGTCGCCAAGATTGGCTTTCCCGTCGCGCAGTGACTTTACTTCCGTCCCCTGAAGCTCGATGCCGGCCTCGTAGGTTTCCAGCACCGTATATTCGTGCCGGGCCTTTCGGTTGCTCGTTATCAGCTTGATGTCCGTTTCGGTGGTTTTGTTTTCCTTGTTCATGGTCTGGTTTCCGGTCGCGTTGCCTGTTTTTCCTGAGTCCTCTACCCTTGGACGGATGCATCTGCACGGGTGTTTTTCTGCTTGACTTCGACCCCCACGCCGTATAATATACTCACTTGTCCAGCCCCGGACAAGACTACCACTGGCCGAAGTGGTGAAACTGGTAGACACGCTGTGTTCAGGGCGCAGTGCCGCAAGGCGTCCCGGTTCGAATCCGGGCTTCGGCATCTCTAAAAGGACTCATGCTCAAATCGCATGAGTCCTTTTTTGTTTTTTAAAAGTTGGGAAAGCTTCCTGTTGTGCGCTACAACGGGGATCGCCGGTGGAACGCGCCGTTGCGTTTGAGGAGTTGATCCGGCAGGGTAAGCCTTTGGGGCGTCTGGGTGTGTCGTTCGAGTATTTTCTGATAGCGGAGAACGCCTACATCCGGGAGGAGGTACGCACGATGTTGATCGAGATGTTGGAGCGGGACAGACGGAAGCGATTCGAGGAAGAACGACAGGAATTGGTTCGGGTGATACGTAATATGCGAAATCGGGGGATGGGCTTGGAGGAGATCGGCGATCTTACCGGGCTGTCGGAGCCGGAAATCGCCGGGTTGCTCAGCGAGGGATAGGGGCCAGTCGCGCAGGGTGTAGGTGTGGCTGCCGGTGACGACGCTGCCCCCCACGACGTGCGTGGCGAGGCTGCCGTCGGGCGTGTAGGCGGCGTAGGGTGCGCGGGCGACGTCAGGCGTCAAGCTCGTCAAGAACCAGAATCGCAATGCCACGAACACGCCTCAGACGAGTGTCATTTGTCAGAAATCCCTGACACCCCGCCGCGAGTGCAGCCGAAACCTGAAGGGCGTCTGTCAGTGTCAAACTCTCATGTCACCGCAGTTGGGCTGCCTGCTCAACGACCGAGTCTACACCGACATAATGCGTGTGCAGCCCTTCCGTAATTACTTGGCGAAACCGCTGTACCAAGTCCAAACTACCTTGTCGGTATGGATGAACCAGACATTCCGCCAGAGTAATAGACGAAGTGACAGCGTCTATCGTTCCGTCGCTGATGCGCTGAAAGATTGCATCCGTCGACCTTTGATTGGTAGCGTGGCCTTCTACGTGATAAATGATAGGGGCGGTATCGAGGAAGAGGCGTGTTATGCCCTTTAAAGCAGCCATAGCGTTCACGGTGGGGGCCTGTCCGTGTGGGCGTGACGGCTGTCCGCTTCTTGCCGGGTTTGAGACACCCATGTCTGGGCGTCCTCACCCGCCAGCAGATGAGGGGCAACACCACGGAGCGACATCCAGTCGATATGAGACCTATCGTGCTCTGCTGTCGCATTAATTGAGAGATCATGGACAATTTTCTCGATCAATCGCAGACGGTCTGAGGTCGGCCAGGACTTAATCGTCTGTTCATAGAGATCATCCACTGTGGTGGCAGCCATGGACGGTTCCTCTCTGAATTCTGTGGGATCGCCTCGTCTCACCAAGTTTTGGTGGCGACAGTCTTTTCTGATACGCAGAAATATACCGATTCAACTGGTCGAGATCAACGAGATTGTCAGAGGAGCAGATGGGGAACAGACAAGTCGGTCGTGACTGCAACCGCTAAATAGTACCCGTAAATAACGGTCTGCTGGGGGAAGCGCCATGCCGGTACACCTGTGTGACCACGTTGCCGGTCCAGTCGTAGGCGAGCGTGTCCAGAAACACATTCGTGTAATCCACCCTGCTCAGCCAGTCGCGCAAGGTGTAGGTGTGGCTGCCGGTGACGATGCCCGCACCGACGACGTGCGTGGCGAGGCTGCAGGCAGGAGCGTAGGTAAATAACTTACCTCTCTCCGCGGGGGTCGATCCAGATACGCCGGGGACGGGGACGCTCAAACCGCCGCACGAGAAACATGCCTGCCAGAAACCCGCCGATGTGCGCGTACCACGCTACCCCGCCACCCCCTCCGACGTTGAGCACCTGCATCAAAAACCAGAATCCCAACAACAATACCGCCGGAATATGCACGATCTGTACGATGATGATCAGGATGACCAGCGTTTTGATACGCGCGTGCGGATAAAGCACCAAATACGCCCCCAGCACCCCCGCTATCGCTCCACTCGCTCCGATCATCGGTACCGTGGAATCGGGATCGGATACTACATGTACCAGGGTCGCGGCAAGCCCAGTAATCAGATAAAAAAAGAAAAACCGCACGTGTCCCATCGCGTCTTCGATGTTGTTCCCGAAAATCCACAGATACAACATGTTGCTGCCGATGTGCGTAAATCCGCCGTGGATAAACATGGCCGAAAAAAGTGTCAGCGGAAAAGGCAAAAACGCCTCCGGATACGCGTAGTTGGTACCGGGAATCGGCAGTTGCGTTCGATCCGTAAAATGGGTTAACTCGTAGGGAATCGCCGCCGTCTTGAAAATGAAAATCTGCTCTCCCGTTGCGCTAAGCAGCAGTTGAAAAAGAAAAATCGCCACATTGATCCCAAGGAGGCAGATCGTGACCACAGGACCGGTCGAAGTGGGGTTGTCGTCTTTTAAAGGTATCATAACGGGCGGGGTGGTTATCGGTTATCGGCGAGACAATCGTTTATATCGACAATATACCTTATGAACAAACCGCTCCACAAGATCGGGCGGCGGTTATCGACGCAAAATTCTTTGGAGCATGACGTCCGTCATGGACAAAACCCCAACACCGGTGTATCATATAATCCCTCGATCGACACGGTTGCAAAATCACCGGGAAGGCGCGAAGCACACAGCGAAGAAACTTGTGGAGCGTACCGAGGAAGCTATGAAAGTTACGGTAGAACAACTGCAAGACATCATCCGGGAGGTTCCGTTTGCAAGCCTTTTGGGGATTCGCATCCTCGAAGTGGGCAAGGGTTCGTGCCGGGCGGTCTTGCCCTACGACCCGCGACTGTTGCAATACTACGGACTGGTTCACGGCGGGGTCATCGCCTCGGTGGCCGACACGATGGTGTACATGGCTCAGGCTACGCTCAACGGAATTACCCACAATACCGTCACCACACATCTGTCCGTAACCTATCTCGGAACTGCCGGACAAAACGATCTGTATACCGAGGCGACCATTCTGAAAAACGGACGCCGCCTTATCTCCGGAATGGCGGAGATAACCGACACGACGGGGCGTCAGATCGCCCACGTTACCGCCACCTACATGCGGTTGGACGCCCCTGTGCGGCAACCGTAAGAAGCGCGTCCGTCACGGAAAGTCTTCGAAATTGCGCGCGTTTCTCACAGCCTATCCTGTCGCGCTTTTGCGCGTAATCCACCCCCATACACGGCGGTTCATGCGCAATACGAACAGTACATGGCGTAGCGATCCGTCACCACTCAGCCGGCGGCTCAACGTATCGGGATCGCAGACCCGGTCGCGTGTCTTGACTACAACCTCGCCCGTGTCGTGCGCCCGAAACCAGTCTTCCGCCTTTTTCTCACGCCACGGAAACGAGGCCAGCACCTCGTAGGGCGTCACCCAGCGGCTGTCAGGGATGGTGGAGGCCGTCAGAAGGCCAAGCGTCGGATGTACCGCCGGAAGCCTGATCCGCCGACACAACGCGCCCATAAGACCGGCCCGCTCTATCGCCGGATCGACCGCCAAAAGATACCGGTTCGTCTCCGCGCACGGTATGACATAATCCGCCCGGTCCGTAAAACTTATCCCGTCCGGTAGCCGCGTCGCAGTACGCAATCCATCGCCTTGCGACAATCGTCCCACCCACAGCACGGCCTGAACCAGCGTCCCTTGCCGGTTGATCACCTCGATTTCGCCGGGGGGGAATACGTCGAAATCCGCTCCCGGTCCCGTTTTGACCGGTCCGTCGCGTCCGTAGGTGATCAG
>VGJU01000227.1 GCA_016867335.1 Candidatus Zixiibacteriota bacterium
CGGGACCCCAAACCGCCGTAGTAGACGGAGATGCCAAAAGTCTCTCCATCGCCGCCGCCTCCGTGATCGCCAAGGTGACCAGAGACCGGATCATGGAGGCCAGCGACACGCTGTATCCGGAATACGGTTTTGCTCGCCACAAAGGCTACGGCACGCCCGAACACCTGAACGCCCTGAACCGGTACGGTCCGTGTCCCCTGCATCGACGCTCGTTCCGGCCCGCTTCCTGATGCCCGGCGTGATCCAAACCACGCCGGTTTTTTATTTTGGAGGTCTTCATGACGCGCCGCAGTCAAGAATCTACCAGAGCAAGCGGAACGCACGGCGAAGACCTGACCGAACAGTTTCTGATCCAAAAAGGGTATACAACGCTCACCCGCAACTACCGAGACAAAGTCAGTCGGTGCGAGATAGACCTTATCGTCCGGCAAGACCGCCGCATCGTATTTGTCGAAGTAAAATCCTGCACGCAAACCGAGTTCGGGGCTCCCGAAACCTGGGTGATTCCCCGTAAACAAATCCGCATCGCCCGCGCCGCACAGGGCTATCTCTACGAACAGGGACTGCATGACGCCGAATGCCGGTTCGATGTCGTGGGTGTTCTGCTTGGCCAAAACCCACCGCAGTTCATGCACATCGAACAGGCGTTCTGGAGCGTATTTTGATCTTCCCTTTTTTCTCTCACCGCTGGAAACGTGTGGCCGCCGTCGCTGCCGCCGCCGTTGTCGCGCTAAACGGCTTGTCCGTCTGGAGCCAGCGCCCCCAAACCGCTCCGGAAAAGGCCCCCGACGGACAGCATCGTATTGCCGGAGCCATACATATCCATTCCCGGTTTTCCGACGGTGGCGGAACGATAGAGGAAATCGTGGCCGCGGCGCGACAGGCAAACTTGCAGTATGTCATACTGACCGATCACAACGACGCGCTTCCCTTTGCCCTCGCCAAGCAGTACGAAGGCTACCGGGACGGCGTGCTGGTTATCGTGGGAGAAGAGGTAAACACGAGCGCGGGACACCTGCTGGTGTTAAACATGGATCGTCCCGTCGAACAGCAGGGGGCGAACGGGTTGCCGGCTTTGCTCGACACGATCGCCGTTTCGGGGGGGCTGTCGTTTATCGCGCATCCCGACGGTCGCCGTCCATGGACCGCGTGGTCCGTCGGGCCGCTTCACGGCATCGAGGTGTTCAACGCAGACACGGAATGGCGCAACGACGGTCCGTTGGAACTGCTCAATGCGCTCTTTTGGCTATCTTGGATGCCGCAGGCGGCGATGAACACCTTGATCGATCGACCGGACAGCGTCATGGCCCGGTGGTGCGCCCTGCTCAAAGACGGTCCGGTTACGGGTATAGGAAGCGTAGATGCGCATGCCCGCATACCGCTTTTCGGAGATTGGGCTATTTCTTTTCCCTCATACGCGCAGATGTTCGGACTGATCGGCACACGGATCGTGCTGGATGGTCCGCTTACGGGCGATGCGGATGCGGATCGGGCGCGGCTTATGGAGGCGTTACACGCCGGGCGCTGTTACATCGCCGTAGAAAGTTTCGAGCGGGCGGATCGGTTTCGTTTCGAATGGGTCTGTGAAGAAGACACGGCAGGCATGGGCGCGCAGATCGTATGGAAGACCGGTGGACGGATCGAGACAACCGTCGTTTCATCCAGTCCTACGCGCCTGCGGCTGTTCCGAGACGGCGAACCCGTAAAAGAAATCGACGGCGCTACGCTGACCTTTCCGATTTCCTTGCCCGGTCTTTATCATGCGGAAGTCTATCAACTGCGGCGCGTCTTTCCGTTTGTAAATCCGACCCCCAAGTTGTGGATCGTTTCAAACCCCATCTTTATTCAAACAACGCCTCTACAAAATCGCGGGGATTGAAATCCTGTAGATCGTCGATGCCCTCACCCACGCCGATCATGCGCACGGGCACGGCCAACCTGTCTGCAACAGACAGGACGATTCCCCCTTTTGCCGTGCCGTCGAGTTTGGTAAGCACGATACCGGTCAGTCCGCTTAGTGTTTCATGAAAAATCTTGGCTTGGGTGAGGGCATTCTGGCCGGTCGTGGCGTCGAGTACGATAAGCGTTTCGTGTGGAACGCCTTCCTGTTGTTTGGCGAGTGTGCGTTTGATCTTTTTGAGTTCTTCCATGAGATTGGTTTTGGTGTGAAGCCGACCGGCCGTGTCTATGATCAACACGTCGATCTCGCGGGCTTTGGCGGCCTGAAAGGCATCAAAGGCTACCGCCGCCGGATCGGCACCCGGTCGATGACGCACCATGTCGGCGTCGGCGCGTTTTGCCCACACTTCAAGCTGTTCGATGGCCGCCGCGCGAAAGGTGTCTCCTGCGGCAATCAGCACTTTTTTCCCCTCACGCTTGTACCGAGCGGCCATTTTTCCGATTGTGGTGGTTTTTCCGGTCCCGTTGACCCCAACGATCATGACGACATGCGGTTTGTGGTGGATCGTTGATTCGGCTTCCGGGGGACGGCGATCCAAAATACGAATCATCTCCTCGCGTAACAGCCCCTGAAGCGCCGCTGGGTCTTTGGTGCGGGCATCTACGGCTTGCCGGCGCAGCCCGTCGATGATTTTGGCCGTGGTTTCCACCCCCACGTCCGTTTGCAACAGGATGGACTCGATTTCCTCCAGCAAATCCTCGTCGATACGATCATAACGCCGTATCGCCTGATCGATACGACGCACCAGCCCTTCCCGCGTTCTTGCCAGCCCTTCTTTCAAACGTTTTATAAAACCCAGCATGAACCCCCCCGGACGTGACACAGCCGGAGAGGCGTAGGTGCGGCTTCTCCGGCTGTGTGGGACATCAAATCGCAGTTGCTACAGCGGCTACAGGTGCGCGTCGATTTTGCTCGTCAGTTGCGGTTTGGGAAGCGCTCCGATGATCCGGTCCACCTCTACACCGTCTTTGAAGATCAACAGACTCGGAATGCTCCGAATACCAAACTGGGCAGCGGCCTGACGATTTTCGTCCACATCGACTTTGACGATCTTGAGCCGGCCTTCATATTCTCCGGCCAGTTGTTCGAGCGTCGGCGCGATCGCCTTGCAGGGACCGCACCATTCCGCCCAGAAATCCACTAAAACGGGAAGACTGCTGTTGATGACTTCCGCTTCGAACTGGCTGTCGTTGATAGCGGTAGGATGCGCCATAGCCGTAAACTCCTTTCTTGTGGGGTTGGGAGCCGGAAAACGTCAACCGGCTTTTTTTTCACGCGGTTTATCTTTTTTCAGGGTTTCCAGAATATACGAAGCCCGTGTATCACGGATCGAGTAACATATCCGATTTCCTTCGCGGCAACAGGCGACGATGCCGGAGTTGCGAAGCACCGAAAGATGCTGCGACAGGGTGGCCTGCGGAACGTCCATCAGGTCTCCGATATGTTTGACACAGATGGCCTCTTTGCTCAGAATCTCGACGATACGCAACCGAGTAGGATGCGCAAGCGCTTTGAGCATCAGGGCTTGCGTCTCAAAATTCGTTTCTTCGTCCATCTCGACCATGCGCTTGTCTCTCCCTGCCAATCTTTTGTTTGTTTCCGTTTTCAATATTCAATTATTAATATATATGGATTATCTTATTTGTCAAGCGTTTTTTCTGTTTTACCGCTCGGTTTCCGGAAAGTTTTCCAGCCCGTATTTTTTGATTTTCCTGTACAGCGTTCGCTCTCCGATACCCAAGTCTCTGGCGGCTTTTTCCCGGTGACCATGCCGCCGTTCCAGCGCATGGCGGATCGCTTCCTTTTCCCAGACGTCCATCGACTTGGGGTTGCCTTGCCCTTCCACTCCCGACGACGGCTCTATCGGCTGAATCTGAACGCTCCCCTCTTCGGGGATGACAAACCGTTCGGGTAATGAACGGGGCGTATATCCGTGCAATGCCGCTACTACCCGGTCGGGCAGTTCGTCGAGCGAGGTCCGAATTTCCCAGAGAATTTTGTATAGCATCTCGCGTTCGAGATCTTCCCGGTTGCGGTTGAGCGTCACGGGCAACGATCGGTTGAACGAGGGGGGGGTATACACGGAGAGGGGCAGATCTTCGACACGCACTTTTTCCCCCTGCGACGTGACGACCAACGTCTCGACCGTATTGCGCAATTCCCGAATGTTGCCCGGCCAGTTCGCGGCTTCCATGAGAGCAAGGGTCTCGTCGGTAAATCCGGCAAACGCCACCTTATGTTTCCGGGCGGCTTCGAGAGCAAAGTGCCGAACCAGTCGGGGGATGTCCTGTCTACGTTCGCGTAGCGTCGGTAGATGGATGCTTACGGCATTTAGCCGGAAATAGAGATCGCTTCGAAATCTTCCGTTGCGCATCTCATCGTGCAAATCCCGATGAGTAGCGGCAACGATGCGAACGTCGGTGCGGACGGGTTGCGTACCGCCTACGCGGAGAAACTCCTGTTGTTCGAGCACGCGGAGCAGTTTTACCTGTGTCGAAAGCGGCATCTCGGCGAGTTCGTCAAGAAAAATGGTTCCCCTGTCGGCTTGTTCGAAATAGCCTTGTCTTCGGCCCGTCGCGCCGGTAAACGCGCCGCGCTCGTGACCAAAAAGTTCGCTTTCGAGCACGCCTTCGGCGAGCGCGCCGCAGTTGACCGGAATAAAAGGACCCTTGCGCCGTGGGCTATAATAGTGGATGGCACGCGCGGCCACGTCTTTGCCGGTTCCGCTTTCTCCGGTAAGGAGTACCTGAATTTGCGTGGGAGCGATCTGGAGCACTTTTTCCATCACTTCGACCAGTTTTTCGTCTCTGCCTATCCACTGAAATTGTCGATAGAATTGCAGACGCACCTTGAGACGGCGGATGAGGGAAAGCAATTCCTCGGCATCCACGGGTTTTCCCAGATAATCGCCTGCTTCAAAACGACGCACCGCATCGGGAATCTCACGCTGGCGGGTGGTGACGACGATTTCGATATCGGGATATTTGTGGGTCAGTGTCTTTATGAGCCGGTCGGGGTCGGCGGTCGTCAGGGCAAGGTCCAGCAGGACGATATCCGGCGTGTAAGTGCGAACCGCCTGCAAGGCGGAGACACCGTTTTCCACCTCATAAACCGAATATCCGGCGGTTTGCAACGTTTCGGCGACATGCCTACGGCTGTCTTTTTCCTCGTCTACCACTACGATGACACAGTTCTTTTCCATCCGGGGTTTCGTCCTTCTATTCCAACCCATATTGTTTGATTTTTCTAAACAGCGTTCTGAGTCCGATTTTGAGTATGCGCGCCGCTTGGGTTTTGTTGTGTTTGCAGGAGGCGAGCGTGGCCTCGATCAGACGCCGTTCAGCTTCTTCGAGCGACACGCCCACGGGAAGACGCAACCATATTTCGTCGCCGAAAGCGGTCTCCTCCGGTTGTTCCGGAATGTATTCGGGCGGAATGTCGCCTAGGTCGAGTACCGGGTGTTCGGCCAAAAGGACCATGGTATCCAGACACCGACGCAGCGAATGCCGTTGCCAGTCTATCCGGCTTAGCCGAGCGATCGCCGCGTCGGTGATGCCGTTCACGGATACGCCGCGTCGGGTGGCGACGGTTCGTGTCAACGACCGGACGAGATCAGCGGAAAGCGGCTCCTGTTCGGCCTTTTCGCTCCGGGCCGGCGCCAAAAGGCGGTCGGGTCGGGCATGACGGATATAGTCGGGAATGTCGTCTACGTCGAGCGTCGTACCGGAGGCCATCACGATCATGCCTTCGATGCAATTTTCAAGTTGACGCACATTGCCGGGCCATGGGTAGGCCATCAAGAGCTCCAACGCGCCCCGTTCGATCCGTTCGATGCGTTTGTTTTCCCGGTCGGAAAAAGTGCGGACAAAATGATCGATTAAGAGCGGAAGGTCTTCTTGACGCTCTCGCAGGGTAGGAACCGTAAGCGTCACTACTTTGAGACGGTAATACAGGTCTTCTCGAAACCGTCCCCGGCTTACTTCCTCTTCGAGATTTCGGTTGGTGGCGGCGATAAGACGGACATCCGTGCTCAGGGTCTGGGTTCCTCCTACCCGTTCGAACTTTCGTTCCTGAAGCACCCGGAGCAGTTTGACCTGAATGGCGGAGGTAAGTTCGCCGACTTCGTCGAGAAACAGGGTTCCTCTGTCGGCCAGTTCGAACCGACAGAGGAACCCTG
>VGJU01000228.1 GCA_016867335.1 Candidatus Zixiibacteriota bacterium
TAAATCCGTGTTGCTGAATCCCCAACAGATTGCCCGCCCCCCGGATTTCCAAATCCCGCATCGCAATATGAAACCCGGACCCCAGCGCCGTATATTCGGCAATGACGCCAAGCCGTTTGCGGGCGTCCTGCGTGACCGCGCCGGACGCCGGTATCATGAGATAGGCGTGCGCGCGATGGTTGGACCGCCCCACCCGACCCCGCAACTGATACAACTGCGCCAGACCAAAACGGTCCGCTCGGTTGATCAGGATGGTGTTGACATTGGGAATGTCTAACCCCGACTCGATGATCATGGTGGATACCAGACAATCGTATTTCCGGTCCATAAACCCTACCATGACGTTTTCCAATTCGTGCTCTTCCATCTGGCCGTGTCCCACGACAAACGTTGCTTCGGGAACCAACTTGTGGAGAAATTCGGTCATGGCCTCTATGGACTGCACCCGGTTGTGTACGAAAAACACCTGACCTCCCCGATCCACCTCGCGCAGTATCGCCTCGCGTATGGTCTCCTCGGAAAACCGGACCACCTCGGTATGCACGGGCAGACGGTCTTTGGGCGGCGTGTTGATAAGCGTCATGTCGCGCGCACCCACAAGCGCCATGTGCAATGTCCTCGGTATAGGCGTCGCTGTCATCGTGATCGCGTCCACCGTATGCTTTAGCTGTTTGAGCCGTTCCTTGTGCGTAACGCCGAAACGCTGTTCTTCGTCGATCACAAGCAAACCGAGGTCTTTGAACCCGACGTCTTTCTGGATCATCCGGTGCGTGCCGATCACGATGTCCACCGCGCCCTGCCGGATGCCTTCCAGCACTTTTCGTTGCTCCGGCGCATCGACAAACCGGCTCAACATCCGTATCGTTACGGGATAATCGGCCAGTCGTTCCCGGAACGTGGTCAGATGCTGGTGCGCCAAAATCGTGGTGGGCACGAGTACGGCTACCTGTTTTCCTTCCATGACCGCCTTGAACGCCGCTCGGATCGCCACTTCCGTCTTGCCGTAGCCCACGTCGCCGCAAATCAGTCGGTCCATGGGAGAAGAACGCTCCATGTCGGCTTTTACGTCTTCGGCGGCACGTAGTTGGTCCGGGGTTTCGTCGTAGATGAATGAATCCTCCATCTCGCGTTGCCACGGCGTGTCGGAAGAAAAAGCATGACCGGGGTTGTTTTGTCGTGCCGCGTACAACCGGACCAAGTCTTCGGCAATATCCCGTACGGCCTTTTGGGCGCGTGTCTTGGCCTGCTCCCACGCCTTGCCTCCCAACCGGCTGAGCGTCGGCGCTTCGCTGTCCGCACCGATGTATTTCTGTACCCGGTGCAGTTGTTCGATGGGGATGTAAAGCCGATCTCCTTCGCCATAAAGAACCGTCAGACAGTCGCGCTCACGTTCGTCCACCTTTAGCCGCTGAAGCCCCGCGTATTTGCCGATCCCATGGTCGATATGTACCACGAAATCCCCTTCCCGAAGACTCGTAAAATCTTCGATCACGACGCCTTCGCGGAAAGCCTTTGTCCGTCGTTTTCGACGATAGCGGCTAAAAATTTCGGCGTCGGTAAGGATGACCAGCGGAATATCGGGAATGAGAAATCCGGTGTGCAGGGTTCCGACGGACAGATAAACCAACCGGGCCGAGCCGCCCATGATTTCTTCGAGCCGCTCCATCTGACCTTCGTTGTCGCATACGACATGGATCGCCGCGCCTTGTTTGGTCCATTCGGTTATCCGTGAAGCCAACACCTCCATGGCCCCGTGATACGCGCCCGTATGCTGCGCCTGCACGTCGATCCATGTCGGATCGCTTCCGGCGCTTCGCGTCAGTTCGACTACGACGGCTCTACGGCACGCGGTTTCGAGCGTTGCAAAGTTGGCTATGGCCTCAGCAGGCGAAGGGACAAGATCGCTGGCGGGTATGTGGGTCTCGTAGGCTTCTGCGTAGTCTGCGGTAAACCGCTCCGCCTCGATAAGCAGTTGGGATCGTTCGCACAGAAAGACCAGCGCGTCGTCGGGCAGATAATCAACCAGAGTCGCGGTTTGGTCGTGGTAGTAGGGCAGATACCGTTCGACACCGTCGAAAAGCCCCCCCGACTCGATATGGTCGATCAATTCGGCGGTTTTGAGCGAAAGACGCCGACCCTCCTCGGCGATGCGTTCTGCTACGTCGGGTCTGTATACAGGGTCGTCTACCACTTCTCGGCACGGCAAGATCACAAGCGACGAAATCGACTCGACGGAACGCTGGGTATGCGCATCGAAAACACGAAGCGACTCGACCTCGTCGCCAAAAAACTCGATCCGGCAGGGGCGGTTCAGGGTATGCGGAAAAATGTCGATGAGGCCGCCGCGGACGCTAAACTGGCCCGGTGTCTGCGCCAGTTTTACCCGGTCGAATCCGAGCCGGACACAGTTGGTTATCAGTTCGTCGGGCGGTAGCCTTTGACCGATGGAGACCCGGATCGCGGCGCCGGCGACCCATTCGGGTGGAGCGGTATGTTGAAGCAGTCCCCGCATCGGAGCGACGACCGTGACGGGGTGGCGGTTTACCAGCGCATCGAGCGCGTACAGACGCTGTCCGACCACATCCATGTCGGGCGAGATATGGTCGTACGGACGCACCTCCCACGCCGGAAAAAGAAGCGCTCGGTCAGCGCCGATCAGTCCGGCAAGATCGTCACGCAACAGTTCCGCCGTCTCCGTCGTATCGACCGCAACAAGCGTCGGATGCGGGTGGGCGCGGTACAGACTGGCGATGAGGACGGACAACGCGGAGCCGGACAGTCCCGAAGCCTTAAGGGTCCGCTCGCCGGTCCCCATCGTTTCCAACATGCGTTGCACCGCAGGCGAGCGCTCCAGCCAGTCGAGCAGTGGGGAAAATTCCATAAGGGGGAAATCAGACGCCGGTCAGAAGACGGGCCGCTTCTTCATATTTTTCGAGCGTTTTTCGGACGATATCGTCCGGAAGCGGTGGGGCGGGTGGGGTTTTGTCCCAAGTCAGCGTATCTAAATAGTCACGGACAAACTGTTTGTCAAAGCTGTCCTGCGAGCGTCCGGGGCAGTAGCGGTCTTTGGGCCAGAAACGCGAAGAGTCGGGTGACAGGATTTCGTCGATAAGACAGATGCGTCCGTCGATGTGTCCGAATTCGAATTTGGTGTCAGCGATGAGGATACCCTTTGTCTCGGCGTAGTTGCGTGCGCGGTCGTACACCGCAAGCGTCAGGTCGCGGAGTGTCTCGGCATCGTTTTTGTCTACGATATCGGTCATTTGCCCAAAGGAGATATTTTCGTCGTGCCCTGTGGCGGCCTTGGTGGCGGGCGTAAAGATGGGAGGATCGATCCGGTCGGACTCCCGAAGTCCCTTTGGCAGGGCGATGCCGCACACTTTGCCGGTCTGCCGATATTCGCGCCATCCCGAACCGGCCAGATACCCACGCGCCACGCACTCCACGTCAAATCTCCGCGCTTTGCGGACCAGCATGGATCGACCGGCCAGCGTTTCCGAAAAAGAACGAAGCGGCTCCGGAAATTCCGCTACGTCGGCGGTGACAAGATGATGGGGGACGATGTCCTTTACCAGTTCAAACCAGAACAGCGACATCCGAGTCAGGATACGGCCCTTTCCGGGAATTCCGTTCGGCATGATACAGTCGTAGGCCGAAATGCGATCGGTAGCGACGATAAGCAGATTTTCACCGAGATCGTATACGTCGCGGACCTTGCCCCGGTGAAACAGGGTAAGACCCGGAAGATCGGTTTTCAGGAGAGCGTCCATAGACAGCGGTCCGATGCGGGTAGGCGGTCGAAACGAGTCTGTCAAGGATACGCCACACTGGGGTAATCTGTCAAGCGGTAATTCCCCATGGCTATTGCAGAAAAGAAACGAGATCGGTGCTTGATGTTGGCAGGCTTGCTTTCTATTTTAACTGCGGACGCGGCGTAAGTTACGCATTGTAATCCGTCCGCTCACAGGCCAATGGTCGACAATCCCCAAGCATGCCCGACCTCTTCACACGGAGGAAATATGCCCCGCCTGACACCGTCACAGCTCCAGTCCTTTGAAGAACGGGGTTATGTCGTCATCCCATCGTTTTTTAACTCCGCCTCGGTCCAAAACGCCCGTGAAGAAGTCACCTTGTTGGTGGACCGGCATATTCGTGGGCTGATGGCAGAAGGAAAAGTCGGCGAGGCGTTTGAAGACGAACTGTTCGAAACCCGTCTTGTGGCGCTGTATCGGACGGTTCCCGACCAAATGCCCAGGATATTCCGCAGAGAGCTGCATCTGGCCGGCATGTTCGACCTGTTTTTTCATCCGGGTCTGCTCGACATCGTGGAACAGCTTCTCGGTGGCGAAATCCGGCTATACCCCAACTATTCGGTCCGTCCCAAACTTCCCGACCATGCGCCGACGCTGGTGTTGTGGCATCAGGACGGCGGATACACACAAAACTGGCATTTGGATGCCGGTCACTGCGAAAAGGCGATAGAGACGCTCCGCATGGTCAACGTGTGGTTCCCTCTGGTTCCGGCGCGTGAACGCAACGGCTGTATGCAGTTTATCCCCGGCACGCACCGACTGGGGCTGGTTCCGCACGAGGGGCGCGAGTTTTATTTGGAGATTTCAAAGGAAGTGTTGGAGCCGTTTCTTCCCAACGCCGTATCCATAGAAGTCGATCCAGGTGACCTCGTGCTGTTTCACAACATGCTTTTTCATCAGGGCTTGCCCAACCGAAGCGATCAGGTGCGTTGGAGCATGGACTGGCGTTATCAGGATGCCACACAGTCCACTTTGCGCACGGCCACAGGCCATATCGCCCGTAGTCGTCTGCATCCCGAACAGGTAGTCGCCGATGCAGTGCAGTGGACACAGCTTTCCTTCCAGTAGTCTCCGGGGTGGACGCTGAAAGCGAAACAAACCGCTCTCAGACGTAGTCCAAGAAGCATGAGAATCGACTTTTCCGACATTCGTCTCCTCTATCTCCGCGAAATCCGTTCCGCGCTTCGTGAGCGCAACATCGTCCTCAATGTATTGATCATGCCGATCTTTCTGTATCCGGCGATTCTGTGGCTGATCTATTCGGCCATCGCCTTTGTGGCCGGACAGACCGAAGGATTTACCTCGCGCGTGGTCATTCGAGGCGAAACGGCCTCCGTCGAGGCGAAACGGCCTCCGTATCGGCGTTGGTCTCGGAAATCCGCCAAAACAGAGGCGTGGAAATCGTCTCTGCGTCGGATCCGGAAGCCGCGCTTCGCGCGGGGCGTCTCGATCTTGTAGCGGACATAGCGCCGTCGGATGACGGCGTGGAGGGCAACGTACGGGTTGCCCTGTTCTACGACGGTTCCAGAGATCGCAGCCGCGCGGCGCGGGAACGAGTGGAAGAGACGATAGACAGCTATCGCGGTCGTTTTCTCGAAGACCGCGCCGAAAACATGGGGGTCTCACGCGCCGCCTACCAGCAGTTCTAAATCGAACGCCGAAACATGGCGTCCGGCCAAGACATGGGGCGCTTTCTGCTTGGATTTCTCGTACCCATCACGTTGATCGTCATGACCGGCATGGGCGCGATGTATCCGGCGCTCGACGCGACCGCAGGCGAACGCGAACGCTCCACATGGGAAACGCTTATGACTACGGCCACCGAGCGTATCAACATCGTGACCGCCAAGTATCTGTATGTGGCTACGACGGCCTCGGTAGCCGGGTTGCTCAATATGGCGGCCATGACACTGTCCGCGCGTTCGCTGTTCGAGCCGCTTAGCGGAAGTCGGCTCGATACGGTGAGTTTTTCGATTCCGTGGGTTTCGATCCCCTTGATGGCATCATTTACCGTGCTTTTGGCGATGTTCATGGCCGCCGGGGTAATGTTGCTCGCCGCGTTTGCCCGTACGTTCAAAGAATGCCAGTCGATGGTGGGACCGTTTTTTACGGTCGTCATCCTGCCCGTCGCTTTTCTGCAAAGTCCGGGTATCGAGTTGACTTCGCTGTTTGCCGTCATTCCCGTCGTAAACGTATGTCTGGTGTTTCGTGAGGCGATCTCCGGTGTGTATCACTGGCCACAGATCGGATTGGCTTTTGCCGTAGAAACCGCGACGATCGCCCTGTTGCTTTGGCTCGCGACCGTCGTGCTCCGGTAT
>VGJU01000229.1 GCA_016867335.1 Candidatus Zixiibacteriota bacterium
TGGCCGACAGCGCGCGCGCCATCGTAGCGTGTGCCTGATAGTTCTGCCGTAGTTCAAGGTCTTGGGCGGCCATGAGAAGTGCGCGGGGAGCCTCGCCACGATCGAGCAGTGCTTCGGCAAGCACCCTGAGATGTCCTTGACCACCCTCGGCTGTCGCAACTTCCAGTTGGGCGATGGCCAGATCACGCAGGGTCTCGGCGGCCACATCGTTGCCGGTCTCCGTTTCCATGTCGGCAAGGCGCAACATAGATTCCGGTGTGCGCACCCTGTCCACGCCTTTTCGAAGAAATGCGCGCGCGGCTTTAAGATCACCTTCACGGCGTTCCACCTCGGCCAGATACCCAAAGACAAGATAGTACTCCGGTACGATATCGAGCGCTTGGTCCAACCAAATCCGCGCTTCGCCATAATCCCCTGTTTTGATACGGAAGTCGGCGATCATGGCGCGTATCCATGCCGCGGGTTCCCCACCTTCTTCGTCTGCGGCGGCAAGCGCCTGGCCATACCACCGTTCGGCGGCTTTCCCGCTACCCCGGTGTTCGGCAAGCCGGGCTATCCGGCTGTAAGATCCCACGCCCGGCGCAAGCGCGGCAAGGTCTTCATAGTAGGATGCCGCGCCCTACAGGTCTCCCTGTTCGAGCAGGGCGTCTCCGGCGACGGCCATCGCGTGTCTGTGTCTCGGATGCAGCGCGAGCAAGGCTTCGGCCATTTTTCGCGCTTCGCCAAACCGGTGTTGGGCAAGCCGCACACCGGCCAGTTGTGCGCGGGCATCTAGGTTGTGGACCGAAGCGGTGACGCGAAGCGAACGTTCGAGCAGGCTTTCGGCTTTTGCATAGTACGACACGTCACCGCTCAGACGCGCACGGGAGACATATACGCTTGCCAGCACGTTCATGGCTGACATGGCGATGGGATCCTGCGCGATGCGGGCCGTGTAGAAGGCTTCCAACCCAGTCAGACGCTCTTCGGACGATGGGCCTGACGCTTGCGCCGAAGCCTGTGGAGTGGCCACGGTCTCCGGAGTCGAAAATCCACCCCAGGAGGGAGCCATGCTATACAACGCGGCGGTCAGAAAACCGCCTACAACGCTACACTTGATATAAGGACGCATAGTAGGGATTCCTGTACTGGGCGGCGGGCTGTCCGCCGCCCGGTGGACACTTAGTGCGGTGCGGCCAGATAAGGGAACGTAGTCAGAAATGTCTTGTCGTTGGCGTTGATAGCATCTCCGACGCCCGCGCCTCCACCCAACACATTACCCCGGTTGAGCGTTAGACCGACGGCAGCATCCACGACGTCGTCTTCAAGCCGGCGACCGTTCGGAAAGGCAACCGTCTTGCTGAAATCTATCGTAACCACATCCGGGATAAGCACGCCGGAAAGGTCCGCCGCCGAAATACCCGACCCGTCTTCCGCCGGAAACCCGGAGACAGCGTTGACCGCGGTGCGCAGACTGGTGATGACGGTCTGGATCGTCGTTTTGTAGGCGGTCACGTCGTTGGAAGGAACCGCCACATTAAAATCGTCCTTGTTGGCATCCGCGATAAAGACGGTGTTGACCGCCGGGATCGCCATGCGATCGACACGCATAAAATTTCTCGGCGTATTCTTTTCGCCACAGGCACCGACAAACGACGCTGCGCACAGGACAGACAGGGCATATCGGGCTGTACGATTCATAGAAAATCTCCTGATAAATTTTGACGATGATCTTCGGTAATCGACACTGTCATGATCCGGCCGCAGGTGCACGCCGCGCCGTGCGGCTGCATCGGCTTCTTATGGAGCGAGCGGACTCAGGATGCCGGTGATTTTTCCATTTGCCGTCTGCACTTTGTCGGTAGACGCCCACACCTTGATCGTACCGGAAGTGGAGGTGATGCCGGTCAGCGCATTGATCGGAAACTCCAGCGCGATCGAGGCGACGTTGGCTCCGGCGAATTTGTCTACAGGGGTGCCGGTTTGGCGATATCCTGCCGCTGGAACATAGGGGCCGGATACAAAAGTCTTGAAAGCATCGAGATCGAAAAAGAAAGGATCGTCGCGTGGGCCGCAAAACACTTTAATACCGCCCGATTCGAGGATATCGGGGGTAGACGTGCCAAGCGGTGTGACGTCTCCTTGCAGCGGCGTGGAAGTGAGTCCTTCGATCTTGAACTTCTGCGAACTGCCCGAACCGGAAAACGTGACGGTCACGGTGTATTCGTCGGTGGCAAGGTCGCTGTTGGTGTTGACGTGAAGTTGATACTTTACGTCGTTGGAAAACAGTTTGGACGGTGGTGATGCCGGAAGATAGGGGTTGGTGTTGATGACCGCGACCAGGTTATTCGAGTTGGACGGGTTTCGGAAGGCGTAGATGTCCGTAATATCGGGAGTGAGATCGCTGGGCAGCAGATCGGTGGGAAAGTCCCTATGGTCGGCTTCCTATCCGCTGTATGGGCCAAACGACACGCCCATCAGCATGGAGCCGGCCAGTCCGCCCACGAGCATGATTAAAGCGCCGATGACAACACGGCGTTTGTTGCGCATATCTGCCTCCTTGAAAAAGGAAAGAGGAATAATGAAATGGAAACGTACGCCGGGGCGTCTGCTCCGGATGTGTAAGCCATACCATACGAATGCACGGCGGAATCGGATTTATGGAGGAGAAAAAAAGAGGAGAAAAAAATGACTCGCTGTTCTGTTCAAAGACGCTTACAGGCTACTGCCGAGGAGATACATGGGACCGGTAGGCTGGGGAACGCCGCCAGCCGGTTCGAGGGTGATGGCAAAAGCGTTGATCGACCGACGGTCGGTTTCAGCGAGGTTTTCGATACGGAAAAAGGGTTCCCTTCCATCCTGCCGGATGGCAAATACGCCGGCGCTGACCGGAACCTGATTCCGGATCACCCAGAGTTGATAGTCCTTATCCGTGGGGATGGTGGGTAGGTTGGATACTTGTAGAATAGCGGCACGACGGTCCGGATCCCAGATTACCTTCCCATATCCACCGGGGTTGACTTCAAGACCGTTCATGAGGACCATTTCTAAGGTGCGCGCGGCCAGTACGGACAAAAGCGACTCTTTGCGCTCCAGTTCGCTTCTCAGTTCCGTAAGTTGTTGTTCCTGTTGGATGATGGCGGTCTGAAGCGACAGGTTTGCCGTACGTAGTGACGAATAGGTCAGCGCCCCGGCGATGACAAGCACGATGAGCGCGGCGTTGGCAATCGCAAGCCGGGGAACGGTCAGACTGGCGGCCAGCCGCTCCCACCACCCGGCGTGTTGTTCTTCCGGACGCGACGCGGCTATCGACTCCATGATACGCGCCCGCAGATAGGTCGGCGGCTCGTGGCGCTCGGCGGATCCGGGCAGATACCACGCGGCATGTTGCATCTGGGTCAGCGTGTGACGCATGTCCTGCGTAGCCAGTGCCCTCATCTGCTCGAACACCCGACGGTCGTCCTCGTCCACCGCATGCAGGACATAGCCGGCGCAGAGTTCTTCAAATCTTTCCTGGGCTGTCAGGCTCATACCTGTCCTTAAATAAGCGCGTATAACTTCTTCATACCCTGCCGCATACGGGGTTTTACCGTACCGATTGGAAGCTGAAATTTTTCCGCCAGTTGCGATTGTGAATCTCCTTCGAAGTACGCCATCTTGATCAGTGCTCGCTGTTCATCGGGTATCTCTTGTAGCCTCTGACGAATCCGTTCCGCCTGTTCCATGACGATCATGACGTCGAGCGCCGTTTCCACGTCTTTCAGACCGGTGGCTTCGGGAATCGTCTCAGCTACTTCCTGTTGTGTATCTCGGTACGCCCGCGAACGAAGCCGGTCGATGGCCCGGTTTCTGGCCAGCGCCGTCAGCCATCCGTAGACGTTTTCCCGCGTCGTATCAAACGAAGGCGCTTTGTTCCATATTTGGAGAAATACCTCTTGAAGCACGTCTTCGGCTTCTTCTCTCTTTTTTACAATAGACAGCACAACGCTGAACAAAAGGGTCGCATACCGGTCGTAGAGCGTTCCGAACGCCTGTTTGTCCCTCAGGGCGATACGCGCCATGAGCGCCCGCTCGCCCGCCGCGTCGAGACGGCGCGCAAGCGCCGCTAGCAACACGACCGCCAGAAAAATCCCGGCCATTACCATCGTCTGCCCATTCTGTATAGAATACGAAGGTTATCCGGAAAAGGATGAAACGACGTGGAACGGGAGATGCGGTTTATTGGGAAATACCGTTTTCGACACACACGCCGCGTCGCAGAGAAAATATATCTATCTGAACATAAATGTAAAGCCTTGACGATACGCGTCGATCGAGACAGAGAAAGTTTTCTGTCGAAGAACGCCACGAGAAGGATTATTACAAAATCAAGCATTGACATGGGATGCACTTGGCATACTTAAGGTCGTGGCTTTACCTTTTTGACGCCGGTCGGACAAGACGGATTTTGCAGTGTGGCACGAATGGGCAGAACATCCTGTCAGGAGGTGATGTACAGTAAAGCAAACGGTTCTATCTCGTCCCCTCTTTTTCTAGCAAACAGTTCTATCTCGTCCTCTCTATTTCTATCTGTTACCCTTCTCGGAAAGCACTATGCGAAACCTCTTATCTCTGTTATTTGCCGACGCGGTAATAACCACGCTGGCCTGTGGTTCGAACGGGCCTACCGGATCGAACCTTCTCGGCGGTTCAGGGGCAAGTCCTGATTTGTCCAGCCCCACGGCCGCTTTTCCTGCCATCACACCCGCCGGTGTGACGGTCCCGAAACAACTGGCCACCAAGGCGACTATTCAGTCGAGCGCAACCGGTCCGGGATCAAATGTACTCATCCTCGTGGATACACAGAACGCCGGAACGACCGCACTGGTCAATCGGCTCACGAGCTAAGGCTACAACGTCACGCAGGTGTATCCCGAATACACGTGGGACGGTTCCAATCCGCCGCTGACCAATTTTCAGGCGGTGATCCATCTCGACGGCTATACCTACTGGTGGTCTCTTCCGGTATCGGGTCAGCAGGCGCTGGAGCAGTTTGTAAACGACGGCGGCGGCTATATCAGTTCGCAGTGGAACGGGTACGAGCGCGCCACCAACCAACAGATTTCGATGCCAAACCTGATCCTTCAGTTGTGGGCCAACGGTCAATCGGACAACAGCGGCGGCGGGCCTATCGACTTCACCACGGTTGCGGGCCAGTCCGGACATCCTGTTCTCGCCGGTATCCCTAACACGTTCAATTTTTACGCCGACGGTCATGACGCGGGCGATCAGGTGGTCTTTGCCAGCAATCCTTCGACCGTACTGATGCGCTCGCCGAGCGGCGGGCCGGCGGTCTTGGTCCGCGAATACGGCTCCGGCCAGGTGGTCAATTTCAGTTTTGCAGCCAATTATTTCGATGACCAGACTCTGCAGGACGCCAATATCCAGCGGCTGTACCTCAACGCACTCGGATGGGCCGGCGGTGGTGGAACTCCGCCCAATCAGCCGCCTACAGCCAACGCCGGGGCTGATCAGACCATCGTCTGCGTCCATGGTTCCGAGACGGTTACCCTGAGCGGCTCCGGCTCCGACCCTGACGGCGATGCCCTGACGTATACGTGGAGCGAATGCGGCAACACGATCGCTACGGGCGCTTCGGCGCAGGTATCGCTCGGCGTGGGTACGCATACGATCACGCTGACGGTAGACGACGGCAAAGGCGGCACAGCCACCGACGTGGTAGTCATTACGCTTGTTGCCGATACCACGCCGCCTGTGATCACGCTCAACGGCGCAAATTCGGTAACGATCGAATGTGGCATCGGCGCGTACGCAGAAGCGGGCGCGACGGCCGTAGACGACTGTGACGGTCCGGTGACGGTTTCCATCTCCGGCTCGGTGCAGGATGAAGTAGGCACCTATACGATCACCTATTCGGCAACGGATGCCGCCGGCAACGAGGCGCAGGCAACACGCACGGTCCATGTCGTGGATACGACCGCCCCGACTCTGTCCTTCCAGACCACCACTGGTCTGCTGTGGCCACCCAACCACAAGATGATCATGGTAGCCAGCGGCGTTTCGGCGTCGGATGCGTGCGA
>VGJU01000230.1 GCA_016867335.1 Candidatus Zixiibacteriota bacterium
CAACTTTCGGGCTTCTTCTACTCGCTCTCGCTTCGGTTTTGCGGCTTGACAAGCCGTCCTGAAGGGGCTATGGTGTACAAGTTGCGGCAGAGGTTTTCGAATCTGTTGCAACCGGGTCGTCTCTCCGGTTTATCTTACATTTTAACGCCGAGATTCTTCGAAAGGTTTCATCGCCGCCAAGAATGTTTACAAAAGGAGACGCGGGCCATACACCGTTTTCCGGTGGCTGTGCGTATCCAGAAGACGGTGCCGTTCCGGGAAAGAGACAGGGGATGCGTATACTGGTGGTGGGAGAAGGGGGACGCGAACATGCGTTGACGTGGGCGCTGGCGCGGTCCTCAAACGTATCGAAGCTGTACGCCGCACCCGGCAATCCGGGTATGGCCCGTCATGCCGAATGCGCCGCCATCCGAGCGACGGACGCGGATACGCTCGCGGATTTTGCCGCCGAACACAGGATCGACATGGTCGTCGTCGGCCCGGACGGTGCACTCGAAGCCGGTGTTGCCGATGCCGTCGAAGCACGCGGTATTAAGGCGTTCGGTCCGGTCCGAGCCGCTGCCCGTATCGAATGGAGCAAGGCATTCGCCAAGCAACTCATGGTCGATGAAGCCATTCCCACAGCGGCGTTTGCCTCGTTTACCGACGTAGAAGCCGCCAGAGACTACATACGACGACATGGCGCACCCATCGTGGTCAAGGCGGATGGGCTGGCGGCAGGCAAGGGCGCTATCGTATGCCACAGCGTCGAGGAAGCGATAAAAGCCCTCGACGATATCATGGTCACCCGGATATTCGGCGCTTCGGGCGCATGCGTGGTCGTCGAAGAGTTTCTCGAAGGCGAAGAGGCTTCCGTATTTGCCGTATGCGACGGCGAAATCGCGCTTCCCATGATCTCCTCTCAGGACCACAAACAGATATATGACGGGGACAAAGGTCCCAACACGGGCGGTATGGGCGCGTACGCCCCGGCGCCTGTCGTGGATCGTGCCGCGCTTGACGCGGTGTCCGACCTTGTGATCGGGCCGGCGATGCGCGGGATGAAAAAACACGGTCTCTCCTATCGCGGGGCACTTTATGTCGGTCTTATGATGACAAAAAACGGGCCCAAAGTGATCGAGTTCAACAGCCGGTTCGGCGATCCGGAAACACAAGCGCTTCTGCCTTTGCTCAAGACCGACTTTGCCGAACTGGCGTATGCCGCATGTACGGGAACCCTTGCCGGAAAGACGCTAAACTGGCATCCCGGAGCAGCCGTGTGTGTCGTGCTGGCCGCCGAGGGATACCCCGGGGTGTACGCAAAAGGCATGCCCATCGCGGGTTTGGATCGTCTGGAAAACCGTCAAGATGTCATCGTGTTTCATGCCAACACGGCGGTTCGGGACGGACGGCTTGTCACCGCGGGTGGGCGTGTGCTTGGCGTTACGGGCGTTGCCCCCGACCTTGCCGGGGCCATAGAAAAAGCCTACGAAGCGGTCGAGTGTGTAACGTTCGACGGAAAGTACTACCGGCGCGATATAGGTAGCAAAGGGCTGGGTTTTGCCGCTCGAAAGACGTCCCATGAACGATAAACAGAAAGCGCCTATCATCCGCATCCACCCCGAAAACCCGGAAAACGCCCTGCTCGAAGGGGCCGCCGATCTGATTCGTTCGGGGGGGTTGGTCGCTTTCCCTACCGAAACGGTCTATGGACTAGGCGCGGACGCCTCCGATTCGGAGGCCGTGCGCCGGATATACGCGGCCAAGGGTCGTCCGGAGCACAACCCTGTGCTGGTCCTTATCGCCGACCGCTCGTGGCTTACCTCGCTTGTCGCAGACATCCCAGCCTGCGCAACGCCCTTGATGGAGGCTTTCTGGCCCGGCCCGCTGACCCTGGCGTTTCCGGCGGCCCCCGGTGTTGACTCCGAACTGCTGGGAGGGGGAACGACCATAGGGGTTCGTTATCCCGGCGCTTCGGTCGCCCTGCGGCTGACAAACACCGTAGGACGCCCCATCACCGCGCCAAGCGCCAACCGGTCCGGCGGGCCACCACCGCTCACCGCCCAAGCTGTGGCCGACGACCTCGAAGACCGTATCGACCTTATCCTCGACGGCGGCCCTGCGGGCGAAGCCATTCCTTCCACCGTGGTGGACGTATCAGGCACTGCCCCGCGTCTTGTCCGGCCCGGACGAGTGGCTTTCGAAGATATCCTCAAAGTCTGGAACCATGCCACAGGCAAAACCCCACGACCCTGAACGCATCCTTGTCGTCCGTACCGACCGCATCGGGGATGTGTTGCTTTCCACACCGGTACTGAGCGTGTTACGCGCGCGCTACCCCGCCAGCCATATCGCCGTGCTGGTCGCGCCCCACACCCTCGACGCCGTCGCCGGACATCCCGCCGTAAACAGCGTTCTGACCGACGATGCGGCCGGCCTGCACCGGGGACCGGCAGGATTCTGGAAACTGGTAACCCGGATTCGAAACGAGCGTTTTGACACCGTACTCTTGCTCCACCCGACGGCCCGACTGGCCGCGCTCTGTTGTCTGGCCCGCATCCCAAGGCGCGTCGGAACCGGATATCGGCTTTACAGCTTTCTGTTCAACCTGCGGGTATACGACCACCGCCGAGAGGCCAAACGACACGAAGTGGAATACAACCTGCGTCTTGCCGAAGCGCTTACCGGTTGCGCCGCCGTTGCCGATCCGTATATCGACATTCCAGCGGATGCCCGGCAGACGATAGATCGCCGAATGACCCAATGGGGCGTCGATCCGGAAAAACCGGTCGTGGTGCTGCATCCCGGCAGCGGAGGATCAGCACGCAACTGGCCCGAAGCATCGTTTGCCATGCTGTCGGAAAAACTGTCGGAAACCGGCATTCAGGTGATCGTATCCGGCGGTCCCGGAGAGGAAGCCCTCGCACAGCGCGTGGCGGCGGCACACCCCACCGGCATCGTGGCGGACCGAATGAGTCTCAAAGAATTGGCCGCTCTGCTTTCCGTCTGCCGACTGTGCGTGACCAACAGCACCGGGCCGCTTCATATAGCCGCCGGGATCGGAACCCCGACCGTCGCTCTTTTCTGCCCGGTGGGTCCGTGCAGTCCCACCCGCTGGGGACCTTTCGGCTCAGGACATCGTGTGCTAAAACCCGATGTGCCTACTTGCTCCGGGTGTATCGGAGAAAAATGTCCCTATTTCGACTGTATGAACCGTATTTCCGTGGAAACCGTATTCCACGCGACACAGGAGATTCTTGCAACATCCGTGCAGACAGTTGGTTAAATTTATCGACAGGAGTTAAAGGGTGGCCCAGCTTCAAAATCCTTTGATCGTTCAGAGCGACCGTACGGTTTTGCTCGAAGTCGATCATCCGTTGTACGAAGACGCCAGAGATGCGATAGCGCGTTTTGCCGAGTTGGAGAAGTCTCCGGAGCATATACACACCTACCGTATTTCACAGCTTTCGCTTTGGAACGCCGCATCGGCGGGTATGGACGCCGATGCGATCATGGGGTCTCTCGAACAGTTCAGCAAATATGATATCCCGCAGAATATCCGACGGGAAATCGTAGAATTTATCGGACGGTACGGCAAAGTGCGGCTAGTCAAACGCGACGGGATGCTGGTACTTGAATCCGAAGACGCGGCCCTGATCGCGGAAATTTCCCGTCTGCAAACGGTAAAACCCTTTCTGACAGGACCGCTCGACACGCACAGCCTTCAGATCGGCGACCGTTTCAGAGGACACATCAAACAAGCGCTGATCAAACGCGGTTTTCCCGTCGAAGACCTTGCCGGTTATGTCGAGGGGGTTCGTCTTCCGATCCGGTTGCGGGAAAAATCGGTGGGGAGTCGCCCGTTCGGGTTGCGCGATTACCAGACCGGCGCCGTAGACTCCTTCCATATCGGTGGCAGCGAACGGGGGGGAAGCGGGGTGATCGTCCTTCCCTGCGGTGCCGGAAAGACCGTTGTCGCCATGGGCGCCATGGCTATTTTGCAGTGCCAGTGTCTGATCCTGACGGCCAACACGGTAGCGCTCCGGCAGTGGCGCGACGAACTGCTGGACAAAACGTCCCTCACCCCCGACGACATCGGCGAATACTCCGGAGAAGAGAAAAATATCCGACCTGTTACGCTCGCCACCTATCAGATTCTAACGTATCGAAAAAGTAAAGACGACGAGTTCGAACATTTTGGGCTGTTTGATCAGGCAGGGTGGGGGCTGATCATCTATGACGAAGTGCATCTTTTACCCGCGCCGGTGTTCCGGTTTACCGCGGAAATCCAAGCCCGTCGCCGACTGGGGCTGACGGCGACGCTGGTCCGCGAAGACGGACGCGAGGACGACGTATTCAGCCTGATCGGTCCCAAACGCTACGACATGCCGTGGAAACTGTTGGAGCGAAAGGGATGGATAGCCGAAGCCTCCTGCCGGGAAATCCGGGTCGATCTCCCCGAAGAAGATCGCATGCCCTACGCGCTCGCGGATCGGCGCGACAAATTTCGCATCGCCTCCGAAAATCCCCGTAAGATGAATATGATCCGTTCGCTTCTCCAGCGGCATACTACGGACCGGGTGCTGATCATCGGCCAGTATATCCAACAACTCAAGATCATCTCGAAAACCTTCGACATCCCGCTTATTACCGGCAGCACACCGTTACTGGAACGTATCGCCCTGTATGCGCGTTTCCGGAGCGGAGAACTCAAACGACTGGTCGTCTCCAAGGTTGCCAATTTCGCCATCGACCTGCCCGACGCCAATGTAGCCATTCAGGTGTCCGGCACGTTCGGTTCGCGGCAGGAGGAAGCCCAAAGACTGGGCCGGATTCTGCGTCCCAAGGCAAACGGATCGACGGCCAATTTCTATTCCGTGATTACCCGCAACTCGCTCGATCAGGATTATGCGGTCAACCGGCAATTGTTTCTCACCGAACAAGGCTACGAATACACCATTCACGATGCGTCCGAGTTTTCAGCGCCAATGGAGGCGTCTCGGTGACGGAAAAAATGTCGGTTATCCCGGTTCCCCCCCGACAGGTACACGATCATGTGGACGGTTTGTTTGGGCACAATCCACGGGATAACAAATTTATCCCATACGCAGACCGAGTGTACAGGTTCGGAACCATACCCCGTATCAGCTATCCCACTGACGGGTGTTTCGAAACCCATCCGCTCGTCTGTTCGCAGACGTGAGCAACACGCAAGACAGTTGCTTCATAAAAAGACGCCGCCGCGATCTGAAGTCCGATGGGCAGGCCATTGACCGTAACGCCACAGGGTACGCTGATCGACGGCAGGCCAAGCAAGTTGTGAAACCGAGTCGTTCGTGTCAACGCGGCACGCGGGTCTTCGGTATGGCCGCATAGCGTTACGGTTTCCCGATCCGGCGACAGGGCGGCAACAGGTGTCGCCGGTCCTACCAGTACGTCGATTTTTTCGAACAGCCGCGTCATATCCTTCGCCAGCAGACTACGCAGCCGTTGCGCCTTTACGTATTCGAGCGCGGTAACGAAAAGTCCCTGCTCCAGCCGGATTCGAACGTCCGGACCGTAGTCTTCGGGACGGTTTTTCAGATGGGTTTCGTGTACCGCCACAGCTTCGGCGTTGAGCAGGACGATCGCCGCCGTCAGGGCTTCGTCCCACAGCGGAATGGTGACGGACTCCGTCTGCGCCCCCATGGCTTCCAGCGCGGCGATGGCTTTGCGTGTAACCGTTTCTACCTCCCCATCCATACGGGTAAACAAATCCGCGGATATGCCGATTCGCAAGTCTTTGACACCCTCGTCGATTCCTGCCGTATAGTCGGGGACGGGCGTCTGCGCACAGGTGGGGTCGGCGGGATCAGGACCGGCCAGCACGTTTAACAGGATCGCGGCGTCTTTTACCGTACGTGTCATCGGTCCCACATGGTCGAGCGACCACGACAGCGGCGCTACGCCACGCCGGGAAATCCGTCCATAGGTGGGTTTGAGACCCACGACACCGCACAGACTCGCCGGAACCCGGATCGATCCTCCGGTA
>VGJU01000231.1 GCA_016867335.1 Candidatus Zixiibacteriota bacterium
AACAGTTCGAAAGCCATCAGCAGGTACGGGACGAGGATTTTACCAAAGATCCGAAACGATTGTACTATGTATACCCCGGAAAACCTTCCGACACTCCGGTGGCTATTTTTACACGCGACACCGCGAGCGGGCATCAGGTGTGGAGCGGCCACATGGGCTATCCCGGCGACCCCTACTACAGCGAGTTCCACAAGAAACGCTTTCCGGGAGGGCTTCGTTACTGGCGGGTGACGGACGCCAACGCCGATCTCGGAGACAAGCACGAGTACGAACCGGAGCGGGTGGACGAACGGATACGCGAAAACGCCGACCATTTTTGCGGACTGGTCCGAGGCATTCTATTCGAACACTACGAAGCTACCGGCACTCCGGGTGTGGTATGCGCGCCATACGACGCGGAACTATTTGGCCACTGGTGGTTCGAGGGGGTGCGCTGGCTCAAGGAAGCGCTCCTACGTCTGTCGGACGATCCCGATGTGGCCGTAACGACGTGCCACGAGGCGCTCGAAGCCTATCCGCCCACCCATGCGGTCAAATTGCCCGAAGGATCGTGGGGTGAAGGCGGCTATCATTATATCTGGCTCAACGAAAATACCGAATGGGTGTGGAAACTGGTCTACGAAGCCGAGACACGGATGCAGAAACTGCTTCGACGACACCGCCCGGACGAAACCTTTGTGCGGATCCTTTTGCAGACGGGCCGCGAACTTCTTCTGCTCGAATCCTCGGATTGGCCGTTCGTGATCAGCACCGCGCATGCGCGAGATTACGCCCATGTTCGCATCAATCACCATTACGACGCCTTTAGCCGTCTGGCGGGCATGGCCGAAAGCTACGACCCGGCGCAACCGCTCGATGACGGCGATGCCGCTTTTCTGAGCGACTGCGAAACACGCGACGGTCTGTTTCCCTATCTCGATCTGTCTTGGTTCGCTATCGAGGAATCGCTGGGGTGAGCCGTCTCGCCGCATTGCCGCCCGTCTGCTGGGTCGTGCTGGCGGCTATCCTCTTTGCCGTTTCTTCGCTTGACGACGGGCTAGTATCGGACGACTTCGAACTGATCGAGGAAAGCCGTCTTTCGACGTGGGGCGACATGGTCGCTGTATGGACCGAATCGGGACAACGCGGCTTTTTCCGTCCGCTTCCTCGGATGGTGCTTGGCATCGAACAGACGTTGTACGGTCTTTATCCCCTCGGCTACCACTTGGTCAACGGATGTATCCACGCGATGATGACGGCGGTCTGGTACGGTCTGCTCCACGCGCTTGCCGTACCCCGATCCATCTGTCTGCTTGCCGGATTGCTCTTTGCGGTGCATTTTGTCCATGTCGAGCCGGTGTACTGGGTTTCTTCACGCAACGAAATTATGATGGCGTTGCTATACGTGACGGCGTTTCGGCTGGCGTTGAAAGCCACTACAGGGTGTCTTTGGGGCGCGGGAGGCGCGTTTTTTCTGGCACTTCTTACCAAAGAGTCAGCGATAACCTTTCCGTTGGTCTTATGTCTGTGGGCGGTTTTTCGCGCGCACGGCGATCCCAAACGCCGGATAACGGAAGCGCTGAAAACCGCGGCTCCGTTTTTTCTTTTGCTGCTCCCGTACGCCGCGCTCCGGTGGCAAGCCGGGGGTTCTTGGCCGTGGTCCGGCGTAGAGGTGGCGTTTGAGGTCCAACCCACGATCGTACTCAAAAACATAGCGCAACACGCCCTGCAAATGTCGTTTCCCGTACGCACACTTACCGACCTGTACGGTTCGGAAACCTATTCGACGCTTACGCAGATAGTACGAACTGCTGGAAATACCCCCTTCATCCTGTTGGCAGCGGCGTTGACAGGGCTTGTCGTTCTCACGGGAGGCGTTATTATCTTCCGACGGGGCGGATGGGCAGGCGCGGGATTGGCTTTCTGCATGGTGACGGCTCTTCCCTATCTGTTTATGGAGGGAACCGGGCTTCGGTATATGTATCTGCCTTCGGCGGGCTTTGTCCTGATGGGGGCCGTCATTCTTGACGGCCTGATCGAAAAACGCCGCGATCCGGTTTCTCCGACCACGCGGACCGCCCTTTACGCCACGTTGACCGTTGCACTGTTGGCGATTTCGACCGACCAGACACGGTGGTGGAGCCAAGCCGGGGACACCGCGTTCGACGTGTTGGGGCGCGTGGACCGACATCTGACGCATATCCCGTCTGACCGGGCCGTCGTAGTGAGAGACTTGCCACGACGTCTGCATGGGGCTTATATTTTCCACAATGGGTTCGAGGCCGCCATGCGGCTGCGACACCCCGACCGCCCCGCCCCGATTCTTGACGGCGACCGGGCGGTCGAATGGGGAATACCTTTTCCGCGCGGCGTAACAGTGCTCAGGCTTTCGGAGATGTGATTCTTGCCGATTCGAGACCACACCCCAATAGACGTTTCGATCGTCGTGGTCAGCTTTAATGTCCGCGCGTTTTTGGCGTCACTCCTGCGGTCGGTCCGCGAAGCAAGCCACAGGCTCTCGGTCGAGGTGTTTGTCGTAGACAACCGCTCTTCCGACGACAGCGGCGGGATGGTGCGACGCGAGTTTCCGGAGACACAGTTGATAGAAAATGCGACCAACAAAGGGTTTGCCGTCGCAGGCAACCGGGCGTTGCGTCTCTTTCGAGGACGGTACGTCTGCTTGATCAACCCGGATACACTGCTCAGGGAAGACACGCTACAGGTCATGACCGAGTTTATGGATGCCCATCCCGATGTCGGCGCCGCCGGATGCAAGGTGCTCAATCCCGACGGGTCGCTTCAGTTAGCGTGCAGACGCAGCATCCCCACGCTTTCGAGCGCCTTTTTCAAAATGAGCGGGCTAAGCCGTCTTTTTCCGAACAACAGAAAAATCGGCGCGTATAACCTTACCTATCTGGATCCGGACGCGGTACACGACGTGGACGCCGTATCGGGTTCGTTTCTGTTTGTACGACGCACAACCATCGAACAGGTGGGGTTGATGGACGAAGCGTTTTTTATGTACGGGGAAGACCTCGACTGGCAGTATCGGATGCGACAGGCCGGGTGGCGGGTATGCTACGTCCCCTTTACCCGTATCGTCCACTACAAAGGCGAAAGTGCTAAGCACCATCGGGTGCGCTCATTGCTCGAATTTTATCGAGCCATGTACGTTTTTGCCAAAAAACACCGAAAAACGTCCGACATGAGGTTTATGACGCTGTCCTTTCATGCGGTGATTGCGATCGGGGTCGTTCTCAAGGGCGGGCTGTCTTTTTTAAAGGCCGGGGTTGGTAAAACGATGTTGCCGCTCGCCGACCTTGCGGTGGTGAACATCACACCGCTTCTGGCCACTTTTTTTCGTATCGGACGCATCCCCCCGGTAAACGATGATACGATCGGCGCGTATCTGGCCGTCCATACCACCTATTCCCTTGTGTGGATGTCGTGTTTTATGTTGGCCGGACTATACGGAGAACAAAAATATTCGGGACGTACCGCGTTGACCGCCGTCACCGCGGGTTTTGTGGTCATAGCGGCGGCAACGTATTTTTTTCCCACTTACCATTTTTCTCGCGCCGTTCTGCTCATGGCCTGGGGGATGAACATGGCGCTCATCGCCGGGTGGCGCATCGCGGCGGCGCGTCTCATCGCCGCGCCGAGACGCGCGCTTATCGTAGGGACCGACGCGGCGGCCCACGCCCTCCACAACTGTCTGACCGTTTCGGAGCGCCGACCGTACGAGGTGGTAGGATTTCTCGATTCCGCCCTGAAATCGGCCGACGCCACGATGCTCGGTTTGCGTGTACTCGACGGTAACGGCAACATCGCGGAAACACTCGACATACACCGGATCGACGAGGTTATGGTGGCCTCTCCATCCGTTTCTTATGAAGACATTCTTCATCTGGTATCTTCCTGCGCCCGGCTTGGTGTAGGACTCACCCTCATCGCCAACCGGGAAGCGTTTCTTGCAGGCAAAACCGATCGCGTGGAGACGGTTTCGCTTGTAGACCCCGGTGGCAACCCGGTCGCCATCGGACAGCGTATGATACGACGCGCCGTCAGGGGGTTGCTGACGGAACGGCATTTTACTACAGGAGCAAGAAGATGAACTGGAACGGTCCTGTGTTGGATTTCGAAAAACCGATATACGAACTTGAAAAACGTATGGAAGAGATGCGTGCCTTTGCCGTTACGGAAGACCCTGACGTGCTGTCAAAGGAAATCAGAAGGATGGAACGGGAACTGGAACGGCTACGCAAAAAGGTGTATGGGAATTTGACACGCTGGCAGCGGGTACAAATCGCGCGGCATCCCATGCGACCGCATACGCTCGATTATGTCGAGGGGATGACGGAAGGATTTTTCCAGTTGCACGGGGACCGCGCTTTTGGCGACGATCGGGCCATGGTGACGGGGCTTGCCCGGCTAGACGGACGTTCGGTAGCGATCGTGGGGCATCAGAAAGGTGTTAATACCAAAGAAAACATACTGCGCAATTTCGGCATGGCCAGTCCGGAAGGATACAGAAAAGCGCTACGGATCATGAAGTTAGCGGAGAAGTTTGGCATGCCGGTGATCTCGCTGGTCGATACACCGGGTGCGTATCCGGGAGCCGGCGCCGAAGAGCGCGGACAGGCGGAAGCCATTGCGCGCAACATCTACGAAATGGGCAAGCTTCGCGTTCCCATCGTCGTGGTGGTGATTGGAGAAGGGGCAAGCGGCGGCGCGCTTGGCATAGGCGTGGGCGACAAGATTCTTATGATGGAAAACGCGTGGTACTCTACCATAAGCCCCGAAGCCTGTTCGACCATCTTGTGGAAAGATCAGGAAAAGGCGGCGGCACGAAAATCGGACTGTGCCGAAGCCCTGCGCGTGGCGGCCTACGATCTATACGAATTCGGTATTGTGGATGAAATTGTTCCGGAGCCTTTGGGCGGGGCGCACCGGGATCCGGAACCTGCCATCGCCGAAGTCAAAAAGGCCGTAGTCAGGACGATCCGTGAATTGAGCGATCTTTCGGTGGATCGCCTGCTGGAAGCCCGATTGGAAAAATACAGCGGTATCGGAGTATACGAGGAGGCGTAGAAACGGCGCTTCTGCGAAATAATACCCGGCGTGCGTCGGAGTGCCGCAAGGAGCTATCCCACCATCAGCAACCGTAAATCCATGACGTTGGTTCCGGTCGGTCCGGTAACGATCAGGTCGCCAAGTGCCGCAAAAAACGGATAGGCGTTGTTGTCAGTCAGGTGTTTTTCCGCTTCGTATCCCAGCGTGGCGGCTCGCGCAATCGTCATTCCGTCGGCGACAGCGCCCGCCGCATCGGTCGGTCCATCGGTGCCGTCGGTTCCAGCGCTAAAAACCACTACGTTGTCAAGACCGTCTATTCCCATCGCCGATGCCAGCGCAAATTCTTGATTGCGCCCCCCCTTCCCCTTCCCTCGGATCGTTACGGTCGTCTCTCCTCCTGAAACGATACACACAGGGGGCGGAAGTGGATGCCCCGACCGGCGGATTTCTTTGGCCATCGCCGCATATATCCGCGCTATTTCCCTTGTTTCGCCGTCTATCGCGCTCGACAATATCAACGTCCGGTAGCCGCGCCGCGTTGCGCCGTGCTGGGCGGCTTCGAGTGCCTGTAGGTTGGAGGCGATCACTACGTTGCACACCTTTTCGAATACCGCATCCCCGGATTTGGGCGTCTCCATGGCGTGTCCTCTGCTTCCTGCGATCAGATGATTTTCGATAGCGCCGGGTAAACGTCCTGAAAGACCGTATTTTTCGAGAATACGCAGACAGTTGGCAAAGGTGCTGGGATCCGGCACGGTAGGACCTGAGGCGATGATGTCCAACGGATCGTCGATCACATCGGACAGGATCAGCGTGACGAGCGTCGCCGGATACGCCAGTCGCGCAAGTTGGCCGCCTTTTACAAGCGAGACGTGTTTGCGCAGGGTATTGATCT
>VGJU01000232.1 GCA_016867335.1 Candidatus Zixiibacteriota bacterium
AACCGTCTCCGATTGGACGAACTCCATCGTTTTCCCAACGCAATGGTGCGGGTACACGGGCATCTCCACTGGGATGCGCTACGGCTGTATAGCGAAATCCTTCAGGGGATGCGGCGCTGCACGCAGGATGGATACCGCCCCATTAGCATGGGGATAGACACATGGGGGGTCGATTTTGCCCTGACCGGACCCAACCGGACGTTGCTCGGCAACCCCTACGCCTACCGCGATCCCCATACCGAAGGGGTCATGAACGCCGCATTCGAACGGGTTTCCAAAGAGACGATATTCGAACAGACCGGCATTCAGTTTATGCCCATCAATACGCTGTATCACCTGATCGCGCTGGTTCGCGCCGAATCACCGCTCATCGCCATGGCCGACCGGTTTCTCATGATGCCCGATTTGTTCAACTTCTTTCTTACCGGCGTTCAGGCCGTCGAGTTCTCCAACGCCACCACCACGCAGTGCTACGACCCTCGCGCCGGCGGCTGGGCCGTTTCGTTGCTCGAAACCTTTGGCATCCCTGCCCGTATCATGCCCGAAATCATTCCACCAGGGACGATACTGGGCCCTATCCTCCCAGATGCCGCCGATGAAACAGGGCTGGACGGTCTGACCGTCGTGGCTCCGGCCACCCACGACACCGGATCGGCCGTAGCGGCGGTTCCGTCGGACGGCGAAGACTGGGCCTATTTGAGTTCCGGAACCTGGTCACTTATGGGCATCGAATCCCTCACCCCCATCATTGACGCCGATGCACTGGCATTCAACATGACCAACGAAGGCGGGGTCGGGGGCACGTTCCGTATACTCAAAAACATCGCTGGACTGTGGTTGATCCAAGAATGTCGGCGTATGTGGATACGCGAAGGGGACACGCTAAGCTATGATGATATCGTCGCGCAGGCGGAACAGACTCCGCCATTTACTGCGTTTGTCGATCCGGACGCGCCCGCGTTTCTGAATCCGCCCCACATGCCCGATGCCATCCGAGATTTTTGCCGACAGAACGGACAACCCATTCCGGAAACCAAAGGCCAGGTGGCACGCGTCATTTTCGAAAGCCTTGCTTTCAAATACCGCCTCGTGCTCGACCAACTTACCGCCCTGCATGGAAAACCGATCACCGTCCTGCATGTCGTGGGCGGCGGCGCGCAAAATCGTCTGCTCTGCCAGTTTACCGCCAATGCCACGGGTGTTCTGGTTGTGGCCGGACCGGTCGAGGCGACGGCCGTCGGAAACGTGCTTGTCCAAGCCATGGCGCACGGCGCGGTGGCAGACGTCGCCCAAATTCGGGATGTCGTGCGCCGATCTTTTCCGATGGGCACCTATACTCCGGAAGACCGAAACACATGGGAAAACGCATATACCCGGTTCCGGTCGAAAACGGAAACGTAATTTTGTGACGTACACCCCAACCAACCTCCGTCAGAAGACGACAGAAATGACGACGACTTTTGCCGCCTACGCGGCAGATCTGGACCGTTCCGGCGCAAAGAGTTTCTGGGGCGAGATTCAACGATGCAAAGCCTTTTCCTGTTTGCCGGACATCGCTGATCTTTCAGAGGTGACCGCAGCACAGATACGTGAAACAGCCCAGCGCGTACGCTTTTCGGCGGCGGACCTTGAGGCCGGATACCGAATGCTTTGCGCCGCCGCAGGCGTATCGTCGACTTGGCCGCCACGGGTGTACCCGTAGCCCCCTCACCGATCCTACTCCTCAAAACTACCCATCGGACTTTGTTTTACTTTCCTACGGAGAAAAAGATGCCGAAAAAACGCTGTCTCATGATTGGTGCCGGTGGCATGGCAGGCGGATGGATTCGCAATTTTTATCCTCGGTACAATGACCGCCATGAAATCGTCGGGCTGGTAGATGTCAACCGCGAAGTGCTCGACAGTACGGGCGACTTTCTTAATCTTGCCCCAAACCGCCGGTTTACCGACATGAAAACCGCATTCGATACCATCGAAGCGGATTACTGCACCATCGTCATTCCGCCTGCCTATCATATAGACGCCGTGATGTTGGCCGTGGAAAAAAAGATCGACATTCTGAGCGAAAAACCCATCGCGGATACATGGGACGCCTGTGTGGATATCTACCGAGCAGTCAAACAGACAGACATCCGGATGCTGGTTATCCAGAACTACCGGTATTCTCGCCGTATGCTTACCATGCGCAACGTACTACGCAATGGCACATTGGGTCGAATCAACTACATCATGGGACGCTTTGCCGCCGATTACCGAAAGTACGGTTCATGGGGCGCTTTTCGTCACGAAATACCCCACAGCCTGCTGGTCGAAGGCGCGGTGCATCATTTCGACATGCTGCGCAACCTGTCGGGCGGCAACTGCCGTACCATCGGCGGGTGGGAGTGGAATACCCCGTGGAGCAGTTTCAAGGGAGAATGCTGCGCGATGTATGTCATGGAGATGACCAACGGGGTAAAAGCCTCCTACGAAGGCTCCGGAACCGCTGCGGCCATGCAGAACAGTTGGCATCAGGAATACTACCGGGTGGAGTGCGAAGACGGGGCTGTCGCCATCGGTAGAGACGGCGTAACCCGGCTTTATCGGCATACCGCAGGCAAGGGGATAACCATAGAGGACGTCACGCCGATCATCCCCGAACACGACGGTCATCAGTGGCTGATCAACGAGTTTCTGACATGGCTTGAAGGGGGTCCGACACCCGATACGGTAATCGACGACAACATCAAAAGCGTGGCGATGGTATTCGGCGCCATCGAAGCATCGCGCACCCACCAGATGGTGGATGTGGAAGCCATGGTCGCCGCCATCGCATAAGGCCGACGCATACGTCGTCCTTATGCGATTTGTCTCGTTTTACGCGATTCGTCCCGTTTTAGGAGACCCGAAACATGAAAGTCCGTGAAATAAGAACGTATATCACATGGGGAGAGCCACGCAACTGGGTGTTTGTCAAGGTGTTGACCGATACCGAACTATACGGCTGGGGCGAGGGAACGCTGGAGGGCAAGGAAACGACCGTAGAAGCGGCGATTCACGAGATAGGCGCATCGCTGATAGACAAGGATCCTACGGCTGTGGAACATCACTGGCAGGCGCTGTACCGACACGGTTTCTGGCGGGGCGGCGTGGTGCTCAACTCGGCACTTGCCGCGCTGGATCAGGCGATGTGGGATTTGCGCGGCAAGGCGTGGGGCGTCCCTGTGTACCGTCTGTTAGGTGGCCCCACACGCGAACGCATACGGCTGTATACGCATGTAGGCATCTATCAGGCCGCCGATCTCGTGACCGATGCCAAACGCGACATGGCCGACGGTTTTACCGCTTTCAAAACCGGCGCATGGGCTGGAGACGCGCATCTGCCCGAAGCCGAGATGACTGCCCTGTTTGCGGATCGCGTTGCCTCGCTGCGTTCGGCGGCCGGCCCCGGTGTGGACATCATGTTCGACAATCATGGCCGAAGCCGCCCATCAAGCGCGTTTCGGCTGATGAAAGCGCTCGAACCTCACGGTCTTCTATGGCTCGAAGAGCCGACACAGCCCGACGACATGGAAAGCCTTTCTCGTCTGCGCGCCGGCAACCCGTCAATGGATCTTGCTACCGGAGAACGGCTTTTTACCAAATGGGATTTTGCACCGCTGATCGAACGCCGACTTGTGGACATCGTACAGCCCGACCTGTGTCACGCCGGTGGCATCACCGAATGTAAAAAGATAGCGGCGCTGGCCGAGTCCCGCTATGTGCAGGTAGCCCCCCACAGCCCGCAAGGTCCCATATCCACCGCGGCGGCGGCACATCTCGGTATGGCGATTCCGAATTTCCTCATACTCGAATTTGTCCGCTCCGCGCCGTACCGCGACCGCGTCTTGAAAGAGGCATGGCCGGTTAAGGACGGACACCTGACCGTCCCCGATCGTCCGGGACTTGGCGTCGAGCTCGATGAGGAAGCGCTTGCGGCCAGCCCCCGGCGCGACGTGGGTATCCCGCGTGGCGCCTGGCACGCCGACGGCAGCGTAGCGGACGTATGATGGTTAAAGATTGACACCACCACCCCGCTGCTGTACTCTTTGCATCATCGACACAACAGAACCGTTGATTCGTCCTCGCTTGGTTCGCATCGCTCCATAAACGAGACAGACCGAGGGCGGGTCTTCCTCCTCTAAACCTCACCCTTCCCCGGAGGCGTTACACCCATGATTCGAAAAGCCTTTACCATGCGGCTCAAACCCGGCGCGCTCGCCGAATACAAACGTCACCACGACAACATCTGGCCCGAACTCGTCACCGAAGTGGATAAAAGCGGCATCGCCACCATCACTACCTTTGAGCAAGATCCCGTCCTGTTTCTGTTTTCCGAAATTACCGACGAGGGTGCGTGGGACCGGCTCTGGCATACCGAAATCCACGATCGGTGGGCCAAAGTGATGGGGCCGTATATGATGTTCCGCGAAGACGGCATTGTGGACGCGGGTGAGTTACGCGAGATTTTTCGGTGTGAGACCAACGCAGGAAAGAAGGGATAGCATGAGCAAGGAATTTGCCGACAGGATAGCGGTGGTAACCGGGGCAGGGCGCGGGTTGGGTCGGGAGACGGCGCGCGCGCTATCCGCCCGGGGCGCGATCTGTGCGCTTGTCGCCCGAAGCGATAGCCAGTTGCGCGAGACCGAGCAACTGATCGCCACGGCAGGTGGACAAGCCAAAATCTTTCCGTCGGACATAAGCGACAAACAAAGCGTTACCCTCCTCGCTAAAACCGTCGAAGACCAACTTGGCCCCGTTTCCATCCTCGTAAACGCCGCCGGCATATTCGGTCCGATACAAATGATCAAAGACAGCAATGTAGACCGATGGATCGAAACCATCCGAATCAACACCATCGGACCATACCTTACTTGTCGGGCGTTTGTGGGTGGCATGATCGATCGGGGATGGGGACGCATCGTCAACTTTACTTCAGCGGCCGCACTACATCCACCCGGCCCGCTCAACAGCGCTTACGGCACGAGCAAAGTCGCGCTCAACCAGTTTACACGCCATCTGGCCGCCGAGTTAGCGGGAACGGGTGTTACGGCCAATGTGCTACATCCCGGCGATGTAAAAACCGACATGTGGGCCGCTATCCAAGAAGAGGCCGAGCGGCTCGGCCCCGAAGCCGACGGCTACCGCGCATGGGTAAAGTGGGTGGGTAAAACCGGCGGCGATCCGCCACACAAGGCGGCTGACCTCGTCGTAAAACTGGCATCCCAAGCTTCCCACGACGTCACGGGGCGGTTTTTGTGGATAGAAGACGGCCTGCAACCTCCTATCCCAAGTTGGGAACTCCCGCCGGATGCACGTCCGTGGCAATAGACGCACCACAGGAGTCGTCATGAAAGTCAGTCTTGATCGGTTTATGGAACACGGGTATATCATCCTTCCCGACGTCGTCCCACCCGACCGATTGGAAAGGTTGCGCCGCGAAGTCGGACGCATGGTGGAACATCGGCAAGAGTTGTCCCGTCAACAACGCACCCCGGACCAGCCACCGGGGGGTTGGTGGGAGGCTTCGGCACAACCCCGGTTGTCTTTTGATAAAGACGTGATGGATGCCGATGCCGCCTTCGTCTTCGAATGTTTGGCCGGAGAGACCACCCTCGGTGTGTGCCGACAACTTATCGACGCCGAACAGATAGCCTTGCACAACCTCAACTGTATGTGCAGCCCGGTCAGCCACGATTTCGGACCGGCAGAGTGGCACAGAGACATCGCGCCCGGCGACCCGGCCCCGCTCCAAGGCATGATCGACAACATGACGGCACACGGTCCCAGCTATCTCCAGTGGAATATCGCGTTGTA
>VGJU01000233.1 GCA_016867335.1 Candidatus Zixiibacteriota bacterium
CCATGTATCGATCACGTCGGGCGTAAAGACGTCGCCTTTGAGCAGGAAGGCGTGATCGGCGCGGAGCGCGTCAAGCGCCTGCGACAGATCGTGCGGTGTATGCTTTACTTCGGCGGCCTGCTCCGGTTCGAGATCGTACAGATCGAGGTCTATCGGTGTGGGCGGCTCGATCCGGTTTTCGATACCATCCAGTCCGGCCATCATCATGGCGGCAAACGCCAAGTACGGGTTGGAGGACGGGTCCGGGGACCGGTATTCGATGCGTTTGGCCTTTTCGCTCTTGGAGTACATCGGGATACGGACGCACGCGGAGCGGTTGCGCTGTGAGTATATCAGGTTGATAGGCGCTTCGTATCCGGGTACGAGACGGCGGTACGAGTTGGTGGTCGGCGCGGCAAAGGCCAACACCGCGGCGGAATGTTTGAGCAGACCGCCGATGTACCAGCGCGCCATGTCGCTCAGATCGGCATACGTGCCCGCTTGGAAAAACAGATTTCTTCCACCCTTCCACAGACTCTGGTGGACATGCATGCCGGACCCATTGTCCATAAAGATGGGTTTGGGCATAAACGTAACCAGCTTGCCCGCCTGACGCGCCACGTTTTTGACCACGTATTTGTACATGATCAGGTCGTCGGCCATGCTGACCAACGTGTTGAACCGGATGTCGATTTCGGCCTGACCGGCGGTTCCCACTTCGTGATGATGCACTTCCACGTCGATACCGACCTGCTGAAGCGTCAGGACCATGCGCGAACGCAAATCCTGAAGCGAGTCGGACGGAGGAACCGGGTAGTACCCGCGTTTGTAAGGAATCTTGTAGGCGAGATTTGGTTTTTCGTCGCGGCTGGAGTTCCAGAACCCTTCGACCGAGTCCACCGAGTGCATGCTGGAGTGCTGATCATAGCCAAACCGCAGATCGTCGAAGATGTAGAACTCGGCTTCCGGCCCGAAATAGGCGATGTCGGCGACACCGGAGGATTTGAGATACGCCTCGGCTTTCTGTGCGATGTAGCGAGGATCTCGGCTATACATCTCCAGCGTGATCGGATCCTTGACATTGCACGTCAGGATCAGTGTGGGCACTTCGGTAAACGGATCGAGTGTCGCCGTATTCGGATCCGGGATCAGGATCATGTCGCTTTTGTCGATGGTCTGAAATCCCCGTATGCTGGAACCGTCAAACCCCACACCCTCTTCGAACAGGTCTTCTTCCAGTTCGCCGATGACGGTCGAGAAATGTTGCCAGGTTCCGGGCAGGTCGATAAAACGAAAATCTACGATCTTGACGCCGTTGTCTTTGGCGAATGCGATAACCTCTTTGGGTGTCACGCTTCAGCCTCCTTGGGCAAGTGGGTAGAAGAAAAGAAACAGGTCGGTCCCGTTTCGCCGAGCCGGATACGATGCGGGTAATATACGGACCAATGTTTCGGGAAGATTTCGCCTGTGTTAAATTCATGTTAAATGTATTGCCACAATATATAGTGGTCAACAAAAAAATATCTACTATATATAGTTTTTTATCAGGACCGCGTTAAGGCTGTCTCACAGGCCGGAACGGACAAAAAGATATTGACTTGTCCGCGTTCCGGTTCTATACTTACACCGTTTTGACGGGCTATATGTTGTTAAAGTTTGTGGTGGTCCGGGGTAGGGTCGGCATTTAGGATGTCGGCACGTTATACGGAGCAGCGCGGTATCATTATGGAACGACTGCCGGATTCGCCCCGAGGTCCGGGCCTCATACGGCATCAAGGAGCGACGTCGTATTTTTTGGTCGGGCTGGCGGGGTCTCTGGCCGGTATGCTCCTGATGTGGACCCTGTGGAAAGACGGCCCGGAGTCCGGCGACAAAACGCCGGGACCTGGTGGAATTTCCGCGTTTACCGTCGCTACGTCGCAGGGAAGCGATGCGCTCCAACGCGAACCGACAAACAATAAGATAGCGCAGTCTCGGCGCACCGCCATTGTCGCCGCCGTAGAACGGGTCAGCCCGGCGGTGGTCAGTATCGTGGCTACCCAGCTTGTCCAGCAAAGTGGTTATACTACATTTTTTGACGATCCGTTTTTTGGCGGTCTGGCCATCCCCCGCTCTTTTTTGCGCGAAATGCCGAGTACCGGCTCCGGGGTGGTCGTCAGCGCAGACGGTCATATCGTCACCAACGCGCATGTCGTGGAAAACGCCCGCCGTATCCGGGCGGTGCTGACGGACGGACGCACCGAAGAGTGCCGGCTGGTAGGCATCGACCCTTTGGCCGATCTGGCCGTGCTCCGTATCGAACGTTCGGGGTTTACCTACGCGCCTTTGGGACGGTCTTCCGAAGCCATGGTAGGGGAGTGGGTCATCGCCATCGGAAACCCGCTCGGTCTGGCCATCGAGGATGCCCGCCCCGCAGTGACGGTAGGTGTGGTGAGCGCTACGGGACGTAATTTCAGCCGCGAGGAAAGCGACTCCCCGGCCATCTACCGGGATATGATACAGACCGATGCCTCCATCAACCCCGGCAACAGCGGAGGGCCGCTGATCAACGCCCTCGGCGAAGTGATCGGCATCAACACCTTTATCCTGTCCGAAAGCGGCGGCTCGGATGGTATCGGTTTTGCCATCCCCATCGACCGGGTCAAACGGATCACCGACGACCTGATCACGCACGGCAAACCGCGACGCGGATGGACTGGGCTGGAAGTGATGGACATCACCGCTTTTGTAGCCGAAGAGTTCGGCATAGAAGACGATCAAGGCGTTTTGGTCTCACGGGTCGTCAAGGACAGCCCTGCCGCACGGGCCGGGATTCGTATCATGGACATCATACGGGAAATCGACGGCAACACCATCGCAGACAGTAACGACGCGCAAGAAGCTCTGTTTGGCCGACTGGTCGGAGACCGAGTCTCGCTCGGTATCGAACGGAACGGTCGCCGGATGAGTCTTACGCTTCAGATTGCGGAAAGATAGCACGCAACATTCCGGATACGGTCCGGACGGAAAGCAACGGCATGGTTCGCGACGGCTGGGTGATCGTTACTCCTTTATGTAGTGTAGTGGTAGTCTGTCTGATGCTCAATCAATGGAGACCCAGTCTCGCCTGGGGTGCGATCGCCGGTCTGGCCGGCGTGCTGGCACTTTTTATCGGTTTTTTCTTTCGCGACCCTACCCGATCCATTCCCCAAGGCGAGGGGTTGATCGTCTCCGCTGCCGACGGCAAGGTCGTCGCTATACGCCGGATCGAACACGAACCGTTTCTCGACGGACCGGCCATTCAGATCAGCGTTTTTCTGTCGATATTCAATGTACATGTAAACCGTATCCCGCTGACCGGCGTGATACGGTCGCGGGTACTGCGCAAAGGCCAGTACAAGCTGGCCCACCAAGACGCCGCCTCCGACGACAACGAACAGCTTGCGCTCGGTATCGAAACCGATAAGGGACGGTATGTCGTCAAACAAATCGTCGGCTTTATCGCCCGTCGTATCGTCTGTTACGTACAGGAAGGGGAGCGGGTGGAGACCGGTTTCAAATACGGTCTGATCCGCTTTGGTTCGCGCGTGGACATTCTGATTCCGCCCGAAACGACCATCGTCGCCAAACTCGGCGACCGCGTAAAAAGCGGAGAAACCGTAATGGGGGTTTTCTCATGAAACACTGGATGCGGCTAACCCTGCCCAATCTGTTTACGCTCGGCAGCCTTTTCAGTGGCGTATCGGCGGTGTTCTACTGTATCGACGGGTTTAACCAAACGACCGCAGACCCGGCGCGCGCCGCCTGGCTGATCATCGCCGCCGCTCTTCTCGACGCCGTAGACGGCAAAGTGGCTCGCTACAGCAAAGCCACCAGCCGCTTTGGCATCGAACTCGATTCGCTCGCCGACGTAGTCTCCTTTGGTGTGGCGCCCATGGTGCTCGTGTATACCCTCAAACCCTTTGAAGAACTGACATGGTTGCCCTGTACCCTGTTTCTCATGTGTGGCGCGATCCGTCTCGCCCGGTTTAACGTGATCACCAACCGGCGCGTATCCGATCTCGGCGACAGCCAAGGCTATCAAAAAGAAAATTTTCTCGGTCTTCCCATCCCGGTCGCCGCTATCACCGTCTGTTCCTATGTGATCTTCTGCTGGGACCGCGGGGAAGAGCTTCACTTGGCCGGACCGTTTATGGGTATGGTGGTACTGCTGTCCTTTCTCATGATCAGCACGGTCTCGTATCAGACGTTGCCTACGCTGGCCTTTACCGGTTTTCGTTCGGTACTGACCATGATCGTCTGGCTGTCCGGGGTCGTCGCCATCGTCGTCGATCCACAGACCATGACCTTTCCCATCGTATCCGGTTATATCTTTTTCGGGATCGTACGATGGCTCGTCCACATGGTCCGCGCCGAAGAAGAAACGGTCGTGACCGCAGAAGAGTAACCGACAGCCGCGACGAAAGGGTAAAATTTTCGGATCGGCTCATCACAAGTCAAGGATAGGTACATGGCCCGACGTCGTGGGCTGGGGCTTCTGTTGATCGCCATCCTCGTAGGCGCCATGACAGGAAGCGCCGCAGGAGAAGTCATCGGTCTGTTGTTTGGTCATTTTCTGCCGGGAAGCATGGTCGAGAAATTCTTTCTCACCGCCGCAGAGTACACCTTTCCACCTGCCACCCTGCCGCTCGTCATCTTTTCCCTCACGTTTGGGTTTACCCTCAAAATCAATATCATCAGCCTGGTCGGCATCGGTGTCGCCCTGTACTATTTCCGGTGGTATTGATGACGGCCTTGCACGAAATGCCCGCCCATGAACTGGTCTCCCGGATACGTTTGGGAGCACTGTCCGCCGAATCGGTCGTCCGCGCGACGCTGGACCGTATCGCCGCGCACGATGGTCCGATCAACGGCTATCTGACGGTCGATACGGACAACGCGCTGGAAACCGCCATCGCCATCGACCTACGTATCGCCGCCGGAGCGCCGGTCGGGCCGCTTGCGGGCGTCCCGGTCGCCGTCAAAGACGCCATCTGTACCCAAGGGCTGCAGACCACCTGCGGCTCGCGTATCCTCGAAGGTTTTATCCCCCCCTACGACGCGACCGTCGTCGCTCGACTGCGCGCGGCAGACGCCGTGATCGTCGGAAAAACCAACATGGATCAATTTGGCATGGGGTCGTCCAACGAAAACTCCGGTTTTGGCGTCTGCCGGAACCCGCTCGATCTTGCATGCGTGCCGGGCGGGTCGAGCGGCGGATCGGCCGCGGTGCTCGCCGCCTGCGAAGCCGCGCTGGCGCTGGGTGAAGACACCGGCGGCTCCATACGCCAACCCGCCGCCTTTTGCGGTGTCGTCGGTCTCAAACCCACGTACGGACGGGTATCGCGCTATGGCGTCATCGCCTATGCCTCGTCGTTCGATCAGGTCGGCCCCATGACCCGAAACGTAGAAGACTGCGCCCTGCTCCTGTCCGTACTCGCCGGACACGACCCACGCGATTCCACCTCGGCCGCGGTTCCGGTTCCCGATTATGTATCCCGTTTGCGCGACGGCGTCTCCGGCTTGCGCATCGGCGTCCCGGAAGAGTATTTTGCCGACGGTCTCGATCCCGAAGTCGAACGCTGTGTCCGCGAGGCGCTAAAAACGTTCGAGCAGCTCGGCGCGCGTCTCTCACCGGTACCTCTTCCCCATACCGAATACGCGGTCGCCGCGTACTATATTCTCGTAACCGCCGAAGCCTCGTCCAACCTCGCCCGCTACGACGGTGTCAAATACGGATACCGCGCGTCGTCGAGCGTCATGAAACAGCCGGAAAACGAATTGGAAACCATGTACATCGACACCCGGAGCGAGGGGTTCGGGTTGGAGA
>VGJU01000234.1 GCA_016867335.1 Candidatus Zixiibacteriota bacterium
CGGCTGCCAGCCAAGCGGAAGCCGCCCAAACCGCCGACCGTGCGGCGATAGAACGCGGGCGGATCGTTTACGAGAAATACGGCTGTTTTGTGTGTCAGGGTTTGAATGGGGCCGGAGGCGTCAAAAACCGAAATTCGGTCAACAATGGTCAGGTGGCGCGTCTTACCAAGGTAAGCGAAAACTTTACGGAAGACGAGCTAAAGGACAAGGTGCTCAACGGTATTTCGGCCATTCGGAGAAAGGACCCTGCCGGCCCGGTTCCTCCGTTGACCATGCCCGCGTATGAGGGGATGATTACGGAGGATGAGCTAAGCGATTTGACGGTGTATCAGATGAGTTTGAGTATGGCGACGCCCGACTGCGCAACCGGGCGTCCGGCGGTTCCGGCTTTTATGCTGGGACCGGGCAACTGCCATGTCTGTCACGGACAGGCGGTGCGCGTTTTTGAGAACAACCCGCATTACACCCACCGGCTGGACGGTACCATACCGACCCCTTCGTCGGAGGATACCGCTCCCGACGCCGCGCTGCTGTGCGCCACATGTTATGGGGACGGGGATCGTCATGCACAAAACCCCGACGACCCCAAGACGTTGATCCGGTTCAACCATCCGAAGTCCGCCACACCTGACGAAAAAAACGCCGCGTGTCTGAATTGTCATGAAAAAGGCGTGCATTTTGCTTGGGGCGGCAGCACGCACGATACGAAGGACATGACATGCGCCACTTGCCACAGTGTCCATAACCCGGTTGGGGACGACAACTTGCTGGTAAAAGCCAACACGACGGAAACGTGTTTTCAGTGCCACAAGCTCCAGAAGGCGCAAATCCAGCGTACCAGCCACATGCCCATACGCGAGGGCAAACTAGACTGCTCCAGTTGCCACAACCCACATGGAACGACGAGTGAAAAGCTGTTGTCTTCTGTTTCGGTCAACGAAAACTGCTACCAGTGCCATGCGGAAAAGCGCGGACCTTTTCTCTTCGAACACGCGCCGGTCGCCGAAAACTGCATGAACTGCCATACGCCGCACGGTTCCAATCATGCTTCTTTGTTGTGCATGGAGCGTCCACGGTTGTGCCAGCGTTGCCATATCGAGTCACGCCATCCTACGACGCCGCAAGTGGCGACCAGCCGGTTTGTATTCGACCGGTCCTGCGTCAACTGCCACACCCAGGTTCACGGATCCAACCATCCGTCAGGCGTAAGGTTTCTGCGGTAAGGAGACCTATCATGAAAAACGGAACGATGTATCTCACGCTGGCGGGTGTGTGGATCGCGGCGGCAATGGTTTTGACCGGCCGGACCGCCCTTGCCCAGACGATTCAGGAGGGTGAGGTGGAAATCGGTCAGCGAGCGCTGGGCGGCAACCGAACCTCGTCCAAGTTTGAAGAATACCGAACGCTTCCTTCGGGAACGTTTATGAACCGATTTTTTCTGAACGTTTTCAACAAGGAACGGGATTGTTTTGTGCGTATCGAAGCACTCAGGGCCGGCCAAGAAGACCAGAACCTTTCGCTTGTCGCCGGTCTTGGCCGCAAACTGCAACTCAAGATCGGATGGGACCAGACGCCGCATCTATTGGGTCTGAACGGCAGGAGTCTGTTTTTGCAGTCACAGGCGGGTTCTTTTACGCTGGCTCGGCAAACACGGGTCGATATGAACAAACTGCTTACAACTGACACCAACCCGTCGCAGAGCGGTGTTCAGCCTGACCTTGCCGCCATCGCTGCGCTGGTCAATGGTTCTGCCCGAAGCGTCGAACTGGTCAACCGGCGCAAAAAGGCCAGCGTCGAATTGCGTTATACGCCGATGCGGCAACAAAACCGGGAATGGAAACTCGACGTGCAGTATTCCAGCGAAGCCCGTTCCGGCTCAAAACCCATGGGGACGACGTTTCAGTTTTCCTCGATCAACGAACTACCCCAACCCATCGATTACCAAACGCAGGAGTTCAAAATCGGCACGGAATACGCGGCAAAACGGTGGAACGCCGGTATGCAGTATTCGATTTCCGATTTTAAGAACCACATAGACGCGATGATCTGGGAAAACCCTTTCCAAATCACGGATGCCGTTTCCCGTCCTACGACGGGCCGTCTGGTGTTGTCGCCCGACAATACGGCCCATACTTTTGGGTTTTACGGAGCGGTCAACCTGCCCAAGTCCACTCGTTTCTCTACAACGGTCTCCTACGGATGGCGGCGGCAGAACGATCCGTTTCAGGACTACACTACCAATACGGCCCTTCAGGTGCTTTCCACTTATCCGACACTGCCGGCCACTAGCTTGAAAGGAGCCGTCAACGTCCTCACCACCCATGTGACCGCGACCAGTCGTCCGTTTCGTCCGTTGTCGTTCAACTTCCGGTATCGGTTATACGATTACCGGAACGAAAGCCGGAGTCTGCTCTTTCCCAAATACATCGGCTATGGCGACTATCAGTTGAGCAACGATGCAAGACAAAATCTGCCGATAGCCCACAAACGCCAGAACGTGGAGTTCGATGCCAACTGGCGACTCAGGGCAGGTGATACCGTAAAGGTTGGTTACGGGTACGAACAGTGGAATCGGAAATTTAGAGACGCGCCCAAAACGGACGAACAAACACTGTCTACCGCGCTCAATCTGGTGCCGAGCGATCTGTTGACGGTACGAACCGCCTATAGTCGGGCGTGGCGCAACACCCACGACTACGATTTTCATCATCACGTAGGCCAAGAGACGTTTCCGCTGGGCGAGTCAGGACTTGGCACGCTCGAAGCGGTGTTGCCCGAACTGCGGCGGTTTGACATGGCCGCCAGAATCCGCGACCGCGCCAGCTTCACCGCACAGGTCTCTCCTCTGGAAGCAGTCACCCTTACCGGTACGGCGTGATACACGAAAGACGACTTCAACAAGTCGCACTATGGTCTGCTGGACCACCGGGGCACCGACCTGTCGATCGGAATGGACTGCTATATGTCAAACCGGTTTACCTGGTTTGGAGATTATACGATAGAAGACTATACCTATCGCCAACAATCCCGTCAGCGCACCCCGGGTACGCCGGCCAACGACAGTCCGGCCAACGACTGGCAGAGCGATCAGAAAGACCGGGCGCATACGGTGGAGACGGGTGTCGACGGCATCCTGATCGACCGTAAACGAGATGCGACCGTTACGAATATCCTGTCTCATGCCAACGGGGTTTTGACTACGAAAGCGCTTGGTAATGGCTCGTTGCTTACAACCATCGAAAACTATCCGGGAATCCGGTTTCGTCTGCATCAGTTCGGATAGTCGCTCCAGTACCGATTGTCCAGCCGAGTCGTCTCGCGGTTCGAGTACCGATACGAGCGATACCGTGAGTCGTATTTTTCGCAAACCCGGTTGAATACCTACATGGGCACGGTGGAAGCGGCGACATCGAGTTCGACGTTTCTGGGCGCTACCCAGCCGGTCTATGACGCACACTTGGTCAGCGTTCTTATCGGTTATCGGTTCTGACACGTGCCGGGCCGAATAGCGGAAACGCCATGAAACCCTTTGTGAAAAAGATATTTACCCGGCGGTGGGCGGTGATCGCCCTGACGAGCGGACTGGTCACCGCCGCCTTGTCTCTTTTGGCAGGCGCGGGCGGGTTGGACTTGCTCGACCCACCGGTCCGACAGCCCGTGAGTTTCGATCATAAAAAACACATGGAGACGGACCTTACCTGTCTCAACTGTCACGGTGGGGCAAACAAGGAGGCTTCCACCGGTATCCCGCCTGTCCGTCGCTGTATCCGGTGTCACGAAGCCGAAGAAATCGAAAACCCCGCCACCGAAGCGTTGTGCGTTTTTGCCGAAGAAAACGGCGACATCCCTTGGGTGCGGGTGTATCGCGTAGATGCACATACCTATTTTTCGCATCGACGTCATGTCGCCCTTGCCAAAATAGACTGCGCCGTATGTCATGGCGACATGGCGATACAGACGCGACCGGTCACTCGGCAGGCGATTCCCATCACCATGGACGGAGGTATTTCGTGTCACCGAAAACAGGGTGTCACCGAAGATTGCTTGTCGTGTCATCGGTAAACGGAAAAAATGGGGTTACGCCATGATCGGTCTTATGGAAGGGTTGGAAATCACACGCCGCAGTTTTCTCAAACTCGGTTTGATCGCAGGAGCCGGATATACGCTTCCCAAATATCTGCGTGCGCATCTTCCCGACCCGTTCCGCGACGAGGTAGGACCGCCACCGCTTCAAGGGCCGGAGACATGGTCGCCATCGGTCTGCACCTTGTGTGCCGCCGGATGTGGCATGCTGGCGCGTGTCATCGCCGGAAAAGCGGTCGGTATCAAAGGGCTTCCCACGCATCCTTTAAATCGTGGAAAACTCTGCCCCAAAGGACTTGCCGGGCTTCAGCATCTGTATCACCCCGACCTGTTGCGCGGTCCGGCGCGACGGGTGGGAAAACGCCGCGAAGACCGGTGGGAGTCTGTAGGCTGGGACGAAGCCTACGAGATGATCGCAGAACGTCTTATACGGCTTCGAGACAACGGTACGCCGGATCGTTTTGGGGTACTCACAGGTGCGACGGCCTCGCTGACCGGCAAGCTCTTCGAACGGCTTGGGTAGTCATACGGAACCCCTCATGTCGTGTCGCTGGAATGGTCTATGGGACAAGGGGCGGTTGATGCCTTTGCGTTGATGCATGGCAACACCGCGTGGAACTACGACCTGTCTCATGCCGAATATGTCATCAGTTTTGGGCTGGACTGCCTTCAGGCGTTTCCATCGCCCGTCGAAGCCAGCCGGGCATACGGGTATTTGCGCCGAGGTCGTACCGACCGCCGCGTCCGAATCGTTCAAGTGGAGCCGAGACGGTCGGTCGCCGGGATCAAGACGGATTTATGGGTTCCCATAAAACCGGGAACCGAAGGCATGCTGGCGCTTGGCATGGCTCATGTGCTCATTGCGGAAGAAAAATACAACCGCGCTTTTGTCGAGCGTCATACCGCCGGATTCGAAGACTGGACCGACACGGAAGGCACGCGACATGACGGGTTCAAGTCGATCGTCATGAAGGACTATACGCCGGGCACCGTTGCTGCCGTTACCGGCATACCAAGCGAGGCAATCGTCCGGCTTGCTCACGAATTTGCCGGGCGCAAACCCGCGCTTGCGCTATCGGACCGGTTACGCGTCGTAGATCAGATCGCCGTACACAGCCTCAACATACTTATGGGCAACGTGGGATCGCCCGGTGGGGTCGTACCACGCGCCACCCCTTCCGTTTTCCATCCCGAAGAGGCGAATAAAGACATTACCACCTCGTCCGTCGGTCTCCGCGCTTCCCGCGGTGTTTTGGACGTCCTTACCGAAGCCGATCTCGATCCTCTGTGGCTGTATCGCGCCAATCCACTGTTTCTCGGCGCGCAGCCGGACCGGTGGGCAGATCTTCTCGAACGCCTGCCGTTTATCGTGTCGTTTTCTTCGTTTTTGGATGAGACCGCCCTGTTCGCGGACCTTATTCTGCCCGAATCCACCGATCTTGAAACCTGGCAGGCTGCCTCAGTCTCCACACTCGCCGGTTTTCCCGTGTGGAGCGTGGGCAAACCGGCGACAAGACCGTTGTACGACACCCGTCACGCAGGTGACGCGGCGCTTGAGATCGCGCGTCGTACGGACCTTGCGGTGGCGCTTCCGTGGGAAAATTTCGAGACGGTCGTACGGGAGAGCATTCGGAGTATCTGCGAGAAGGGCAAGGGCACACCGCTCGGTGGTGGGGAAATACCGGAAACCGAAGAGGATTTTTACGAGGCGGTGGTA
>VGJU01000235.1 GCA_016867335.1 Candidatus Zixiibacteriota bacterium
TGGGCTTTCCTGGAATGTCGAACAGCTTTACAGACGCGCGGGACGCCCGATTTTGGCTGTTCTCAAGGATAATGCCTACGGACACGGGATCATCGGCGTGGCGAGACATTTTGAGACGCTGACACAAGTATACGGCTATGCGGTCGTCAAAATCCAAGAAGCCATCGACATCAAGACTTCCGGCGCAAAAAATCTCGTCGTGTTGCTCGGCCCGACGACCGACGAAGAACTCGAATATGTCGTCGCGCACGACATCATCCCGTCAATATACCACGATCGCGGGGCGTTGTTGGCACGTCTATCCGCCAAATACCACAAGAACATCCATGTCCATTTCTATGTGGATACGGGGATGGGGCGTGTAGGCGTGCCGTATTACGAGGCGCTCGCTGTAGCGGAGGCATTGGCAAAACACCCGGAAATCATCTTTGACGGCGTGCTGACCAAATTAGCCGAAGAAGACGATTTTGACACCGAACAAGTACGCCGACTGGACGAACTGCACCGACAGGCGCTGCAAAAAGGCATCCGGCTTGGCTTGCGGCACGCCGGATCAAGCGGAGCCATCTTTCACGTGCCCACCGCCTATATGGACATGGTCCGGCCCGGCATCAGTCTATATGGGTGTTATCCCGACGATCGGTCCGAGCAGTCCCGTGAGATTCCGCTCAAATCGACTTTTGATTTCAAAACCCGTGTCATGTACGTAAAAAATCCCGCGCCGGGGATACGCTCCAGTATGGCCGGGAATATATCGCTTCGAAGCCGACATGGATTGCCACACTTCCCGTCGGGCATTCGGACGGATGGCCGCGATCGACGGCCAACGGCTGTCAGGTGGGCATTGCCGGCAAATTGTATCCGGTAGTAGCCTCTATCTCCGCCAATCACTGTCTAATAGACCTCGGCGACGAAACGGCCGTCCGGATTGGAGACGAGGCACTGCTGGTCGGTGAAGCGGGTGGATTGACTATAGAAGCCCATACGGTAGCACGCCAAACCAAAGTCGGTGTGTATACGTTGCTTATGCATCTCAACCCATGGCTGGCCCGAAGATATGTGTAGACGCCCATGACCGACGAACCTGCCGAACCCTCTCCCCTGCATATCGAGCCAACCGTCTGGTTTGATCATCAGACGCTTTTGCGTGACGTAAACACCTTGCTGGCGGTGTATGACCAGTTTGCCCAGGGGGTGCTTCAGCTTGCTTTTTCCGAAGGGTATTTCGAGGGTGTAGACCCAGCCCTGCTCAAATGGCCTCCGAGCATGACGGACGAAGGCATGATCGGACTGGAGGGGTTGGGCTACCGGGTAAAGCTGATCAGTGCCATCTACGAGGGGGTTCCGAAACTGCGCGACCAGCGTCTCGAAGAAGCCGGACGGCAACTGGCGGCGGTAACGACAGCCTATCACGAAAGCACCCGCATGTACGCCCAAACCCGTCACCAGTTTCTATCGACCGGTGCGGGCACGGAGCAGGATTTTCTCGAACTGTATCAGACCATCTATATCGAAGCGCTCAGGGCGAAAAATCTATTTACCCCCGACGGAGGAGAGGCGGCACTGGCCGGAGCGCGTTTGTCCCGCGTGCCGCTTGCCTTTGCCCGTCCGGTAGCGGTAAAGCTCAAGACGACGATTGCGGATGATGACCCGCGCTGGGATGCGCAGTACGTCTTTGTCACGGAGGAGAGGACGGTCGAAGCAACCTTGCGTGACATCTGTCACGACATTGCTCGACGGACGCTCGACTGCATGGCCGCAGGCGAATTGTTAGCGGTCCGGTACAACACCTATACAAATTTTGCATGGTTTGGAAGCGCCATCTGGAAAATACTCAACGAAGCCGAGTTTCTGCTCGAAGTCTGTCGCCGTACATTGCCCGCCGGCGTGATCCATCACCAACTCGACGGTCTCAAGGACGATATTTTGTTGGGGCAGAGCATGATGGTCGAATTTTTCCAGGCGCATCAGGAAAATCCCGCCAACCTCAAACCGACAGGCTACTGGTACGGCCATCATTATACCGGGTTGACACGCGACATGATCGATCTTTCGAACCGGATCATGACCTCCGGCAACCGACTGATCCAGGAGTTAAAACAACAGACAGGGGCGAGCGCTAACCCACAGGTGCTGGCTATGCTAAACGAAACCAAACCGATGACCCCGCCGGCGCTTTTGCTCCGCTCGGCGTCGGGCCGGTTTCTCGAATACCCGCATGTAGGCCGGAACGGCCGTTATACCGGTCTCCAACGCGCGGTACGGCTGGGGCGATGGATTTTTGCGTCGTGGAACTGGATGCGGCACAAGACCGCCATCGAGGAGCAGGGGCTTCCGGAAAACGAACGGTTGGAGGCGGCATGGCGCAACAGCCTGCATTGGGCGGATCAGACTCTGCGCATTTTTGGGATCGACGTTCGGGTAAAAATCGACCCGCTTTTCAAAACCATCGCCCGTGATCTGGACCTTGCTTCGGGGAAGTACAAAATCCTGTTTTTCCCGACGCATCAGAGCGTCTTCGACCATCCCGTGATGTACCGGGTGTTGGAGTCCCCGGAACTGCTCGACGCCATCGGATGGACGGATTCAAGACCGTGCACCATCTTGTCCCGTTCCGGACTGACCGAATACGTTACGATCCGTCTTGGTGCGTGGCGCACTACGCTGTTTGGCGTCAACGAAACCGAGTTCGACCGATTGCTTGAGGAAGTGGACGGTTACGTGGTACTACCCCGCACGGGCGATACCAACAACGCCACACAGCGGTTTGCCGGTCTGCTGGAACAGCGTCCGGGTATTATCTATCCGGCGGGAACTACCGCCGCCTTCGACATACAGTCGATTCCGCTACAGCACGGCCTGTTTAGCAAAATTCCTTCCGACGTGATCCTGATCCCGATGGCGTTTCGTGGTATCCACTCGATCTGGCCCAAGTGCCCGCGCCGCAATATCCGCATCAATCCGGGGATCGTGGAAGTGGCCGTCGCTCCGCCGATGGCGGGCGAAACGACGCTGTTTCCCAAACGGCGGACACTCCGTCCTCAGCTCGAACCGGCCACACTGTTTCAGGCGACGCAGATCGTCAACCTGCTCAACCCCGAATATAAACCGTAACATTCTCCCTGCGTAATTCCCTACACCGCTTCCACGCGCTTGTCGATCTCGGCCTCAAGCGCCGCGTGCCGCTATCGAAGAGACGCTCGTTTCTGCGTCTGTCCTCCGGAACGGGTGATACGATTATTCGAGGATTTTGGCGACAACGACGCGGCGGCCCGGAAATTCCTTTTCGAGTTTTTTAGTGCTCAGATCGACTATGGTGGGGCGGGTGAGCACGACGTTGCTCGGGGCGATGGTGGCGGCGCTTCGAGACGGGAAGATCGTGTCGCCGTCGCTCTCGTCCACATACCCGAAACCGACGTCGCTCTGCACCGATACCGAGTACGAGCCAGGGGGAAGCCCCACCACGATAGAGGTGTCGGCAAGCGCGCCGGTTCCTATCACGGTAGTTGTTGCGCCCACCGTGGGGGATTGGAAGGTCATCACATAGAAAAATGTGCTAAACTGCAACACGGCCGGTGTGATGGTCCATGCCACCCGGATACCGGGCAATTTCGCACCGCTGAGCGTCGACACCGAGTCGAGCGCGGCGGAGACGGCGTTGGGTTTGGGGCCTTTACGACCTATCGAACCCGAGTGAAAAGAGTCACCCCCGCCTGCAAACAGATTGTAGCGTTTCATCGTCCCATACCCACTCGGCGAATCCGCGTTTTTGGAGAACTCCAGCACATAGGTTCCCCCCGGAACGTCCTCGATAACATACGATCCGTCCGGTCCGGTCGTAGTCGACCGAGTCGAATCACCTATGGTTGTTACGGTAAACCCGCCTGCCGGAATGGATGTAGGCGAATTGGACGAGTTAAAAACAGCATCTTCCCAGACCGTCACCTTGCCGGAGACCCGGCCTTTGTTGACCAACCCTGGCGGGCCGGTAGAGCCTTTACAGGCAGAAAAAACAACCACGACGCCCAACACGGCCACAAACCGGAAACCCCGTACAAAACGTGCGGACATATCTTCCTCCTGAATCGATGTCATAGATTTTATTATACGTGGTGTAAAATACACCCCACCGCCGATGGCGCACTCAAAATCCCAGCCCGAAGTAAAACCGGGCATCGTCTACATCTCGGCCCGACGGTAGCCCGAGGTTGTCACGGCTTCTGTCGGTAATCTTTGTCAATGGAAACGACACCTGCGCAAAAGCCATCATAGGGATGCGGTAGAAGGTAAACACCTGCATCCGAAGTTGAACGCCCGCGTTGTGGAGCACCCGACTCGATTTGAGACCGTCTACGGTGAGTTTGTCAAAATTCCACGTGGTTCCCGCTTCCCAGAACCCGGTCATGTACAGACGGTCTAAATAAAGCCCCATAAGCCGTCTATGGATATGGGGAAACACGGGAAAGGTATAGGCGGTCCGCCAGAGTGCCGCCTTGCTGCCGGAGAGTGTAAAATACGGATAACCGCACAGACTCCCAAGCCCACCGAGATAGATACGCAACGGCCAGTAGAACCCCCCTCCCTCGTCGGCCTCCCGAAAGCGCTTGTCCTGATACCGGACCAAGGCAAACAGACTCAGTGTATGGCGTCGGAAAGGAAGCCGGACATACTCGGACCATCCAAACCCCAGTTCGTTGACGGTCAGCCGGTTCCGTACCGGAATAAACTGTGGAATCTGATTGGGGTCGGTCTCAATGGGAACCGTTTGACCGTCTATTACCCGCTCTGTGGGCAAAAGCAACGAATCGGTGACCGAGCCGGCGATACGGCGATACCACAGCGTAATGTCGCGCCCTCCAGCGGGATTGATGGCGGAATCGACCGCCGGACGCAATGTCTGATAATTCCAGTATACGAGTGTGCTGTTGCTGGCAAAAAATTTGGCGTCGTCCAGTGAGCGGCCCGATATCACGATCGTGGTATCCACCGACAACACTTCCTGCGCACCGACAAAAAACTTGAGTTTCAATCGATCGGGGCCACGGCTTTCGAACGACTCCCGATAGGTGCGTCGGGCATGTTCGATCAAAAACGACTGCCGTCCGGAAAGCGGTATCCTGAGTCCCACCGCATACGTACTGAAATCAAATTTGAACCGGTCACGCGCGCTAAACACCTCGTCTCGCAGGCGTACCCCGGATACCGTGTCTATGCCGCCACTTACCAACTCGACGATCAGATCGACGGCAGAGGTGTCGCGTAGGGTGGAGATTCTATCGCGCAGGTTGTTGATGATCGACCGGTCGTATACGCCGTACACGCTGGGTGCGAGCGATCGGTTTTTCGAGAGAAGCTGTGGAAGCTGGCGTTCGTAGAAAACGGTTCCGTCCAGGTTGGGGTCTATTTTGTGCCGAAAGTTGATCCCCGCCGAGGCCCGGAGAAACAACTGATCGCGGTCCAACACATCGTGCAGCGTCATCTGCGCACCGATGTCGAGCGCGTTTAGTCCGAACTCGTCGCCGATAAAGGTTTGGGAAAAACCGATGATGGGAACGACACTCGAAATGGACCAGCGTCGTCCGACGCCGCCGATTTCGTATGCGTCAGATGCCTTGGGGGATTTGAGAAGCGAGAAGTAGTCACGTGACTGCGACGGTGATTCGACCCATTCACGCGGCGCGGTGGCGCGGTCCACGAGATAAATCGAGTAATTGGCGGCGCGATATCCGGCGTAGGCGATGGTTTTTGCATCCGGAGATACGGCGGGCATAAAGGCCCCACCGGGGACATCCGTTCTGC
>VGJU01000236.1 GCA_016867335.1 Candidatus Zixiibacteriota bacterium
TTTCGTCGGAAGAACTGTACGGGAGTCTCGTGCCACCCGTGGATCCGTCCGCTCCCGAAAGCGTACATCTGTGCGCTTACCCCAATGCGGATGCGGCGCTGATCGACGAACGACTGATCGAAGATATGACGGCGCTTATGCAAGTGGTCGAATTAGGCCGTGCCGTGCGCAACGAGGCCAAAATGAAGGTGCGTCAGCCTGCACTGCGTCTGCTGGTAAAAGCGGCGGACCCCCGTCAGAAAGATACCGTAGAACGGTTGCGCGAGCAGATTCTCGACGAACTCAACGTCCGGGAACTGTCCGTCGTGACCGATGAGGCGGCGTTTCAACGGTATGTGGTAAAACCGGTCTTTGCCCGGTGGGGCCCGCGTTTCGGAAAACGTATGAACGCCGTCCGCACCGCGTTGCAAGCGACGGACGCGCAGCAGGCGGGGGCCATGTCGCTTGCGGGCCAGCCCGTCGTGCTGAACGTCGAAGGCGAGGAGGTCGTACTCACACCCGAAGATATCGCGGTCGAGCGGATCGCCGCCGAAGGGCTGTCGGTCGTCTCGGATTTTGGTTGCACCGTGGCGATAGACACGACGATTACCCGCGAACTTCTGCTGGAAGGGCTGATGCGCGATTTTGTGCGACAGGTGCAGAGTCTGCGCAAAGAGGCCGACTTTCAGGTTATCGACCGGATCGGGCTGTATTATGAAGCGGATGGAGACCTGGCCGAGGCGATCCGGACCCACGCCGACTATATCAAAACCGAAACGCTGTCTCTGCGGCTTACCCAAGGAAATATCCCCGCCGACGCCGTGATCGCCGAAGTTGGCATCGGGGGTCAGCAGGCACGTATCGGTGTGTTGCGCTCCGCATAGGAATCTTCATGCGCCGAACCAAAATCGTCTGCACGGTCGGCCCTGCCATCGACGATCCGAAAAAACTCCGCCTCATGGTCGAGGCGGGGGCCGACGTGTTTCGGCTTAATTTTTCGCACGGCTCTCCAGAGGAGCACAGCGCCCGCGCCGAACGCATTCGGCTTGTGGAAAAAGCCACCGGCAAACCCCTTGGTATCTTGGCTGACTTGCCCGGTCCCAAAATCCGTATCAGCAATTTTGGAGACGGATCGGTCTCTTTGAACGTCGGTGATCCGTTTACGCTTACTACCGTCCCGGTCAAAGGCGACCGTCGGCGCGTATCGGTCAATTATCCTTTGCTGGCACACGAAGTCCGCCCCGGCCAGCACCTCCTCCTTGCCGACGGCATCGTGGAACTGCGTATCGACGCCGTTGCACCACCCGATATCCACTGCACCGTAGTACTCGGTGGGACCCTATCCAATCAAAAAGGGCTGTCGGTCCCTCGCGGCGGGCTGAGTCTTTCCGCGTTTACCGAACAGGACCGTGTACTTTTTCGACACGGTCTGGACATGGGTGTAAGCATGGCGGCGCTTTCCTTTGTCCGGTCAAGCCGAGACGTGATGGCGGCGCGGGCCTTTCTGGCCGAACAGGCTGCCTCCATGCCGCTCATGGCAAAAATAGAGAAACCCGAAGCCATCACCGAACTCGACGACATTCTCAAACACGTCGATTCGCTCATGGTGGCGCGGGGCGACCTAGGGGTGGAAATTCCTTTCTCCGAAGTTCCCTTGATTCAGAAGGACATCATCCGCAAGGCCGTTACATGGGCCAAACCCGTGGTTACCGCCACACAGATGCTCCGCTCGATGGTGGAAAGCCCGAGACCGACCCGCGCCGAAGCGACCGACGTTGCCAACGCGGTACTTGACGGCTCGGACGCCGTCATGTTGTCGGAAGAAAGCGCAATAGGCGCCTATCCGGTCGAAGCGGTACGGGCGCTCGCCGCCATTGCCGAAAACGCCGAAAAGAGGCTCTTCGAAAACCGTACTTTTATGGATATGCCGTCGGGAAATCCGTCCGATCTGTCTACGGCGATAGGACACGCCGCCTGTGTACTGGCACAGGATGCCGACGCTGCGGCGATCGTTTGCTGTACCCGCACCGGATACACAGCCCGGTTGGTCGCCCGTCACCGCCCCCGTACGCCGGTTATTGCCATCAGCCCAAAGCTCGAAACCGTTCGCCGCATGACGCTGGTCTGGGGTGTAAAACCCGTGCTGGCCAATGAATTTCATACGCTCGACGGCATGATCAAAAATGCGCTTGGCGCGGCCCGAGACGCAGGTGTTTTGCCGGGTGGGCGCATCGTAATTACCGGTGGTTCCCCCTCCGCCGGTCCAGGATTTACCGATTTTCTGCGTGTCGCCGTCGTACCTTAGCCACACACCGTGCCAAGTTCCTACGGCCCATCACGTCATCTTGGAGGACATCATGGATCACCGCCCCCCGCATCCGGAGTTTTATGGTTTGCCTTTTACCACCGAATCGTTTCACGGCATGCCTTATCGTCTTTTGGGAAAATCGGGGTTGCGTGTCCCCGCCATCGGGCTTGGCACATGGAAAATGGGGCATCCGGAAACCGACGACGGCGCGCGTATCGGAGAGGCGGATGCGCTCAAAATCTTCGACCGGGCCGTAGAGGTGGGGGTAACGTTCTGGGATACCGCCAACCGGTACAATTCGTCGTCAGGCAATTCGGAGCGGGTGATCGGCGTGTGGATGTCCCAAAACCCGGACCAGTGTCGCAACGTGCTTGTCGCCACCAAAATGGCCGGCATGATGGACGGTACGACACCCAACCATTGCCGACTGTCACGAACCAATATCCTGGAGTCGGTCTATGCCTCGCTGGAACGGATGCAGATCGAACATATCGACCTGCTGTATTTTCACGCTTTCGACTCGTTTACTCCGGTCGAAGAAAGTCTGACCGCCGTCGAAGACCTGGTGCGCGAAGATCTGGTGCGGTATTTTGCGGTGTCGAATTTTACGGTGGACCAACTCAAGCTCTATCAGGCCATGGAACGCCAGCTTTCCTGTCGCTGTCGGATGACAGCGGTGCAGAATCAGTTTGACATCCTTAACGGGGAGTCTCAGCGAAATGCGGGCGTGCTCGATTTCTGCGCGCAGACAGGCGTTTCGTTTGTAGCATGGAGTCCGCTGGCGCGGGGTCTGCTGACGGACCGTTATTTGGACGCGGCCCGCGTAGGCGAGGGTGACCGGCTACACGACGAAGGCGAATGGGCTTCGCTCTCGTCAAATGAAAAGACGATGATCAAAATTCGCCAGTTGGCCGCACTGGCGCACGAATGGGGCTGGAAACTCAACCAGCTTGCGCTGGCCTACATGCTTTCACTACCCGGCATGGGACCGACCATCGCTTCGGCGTCGAGCGTCGAGCAGGTGGTGTCGAACGCGGCGGCGGCAACCATCGCGCTTACCGGTCAGCAAAAGCAAAAGGTGCGGAGCGTGCTGGAGGAGTAGACAGGCTCCCCACGCGTCAGTCCATCTCCAAGCCGCCATCCACGTTGAGCGCCTGACCAGTGACAAAAGAGCTGTCGTCCGAAGCGAGAAAGGCGACGGCCGCGGCGATTTCTTCCGCCTCGGCAACCCGTTTGAGCGGCACTTTTTCCACCAACTGCGCGCGCGCCGTACCCGCCTGATAGCCAAAAAGCCGCGCGCGGTCCTCGTCGATCTTGTCCCACATAGGCGTTGGCACGATGCCGGGGCACACGGCGTTGACGCGGATACCGTGTTGCGCCAGCGCCAGCGCCGCCGACCGTGTAACGCTGATAATACCCATCTTGCTGGCGGCATACGCGCTGGAATCGGCCCGTCCGCCGCGGCCGGACACTGACGACATGTTGACGATGCGCCCCCCACCGCCCTGTTTGACCATCTGCCGCGCCGCAGCCTGAAGACAGAAGTAGGTGCCTTTCAGATTCAAATCGAGCGTCTGATCCCACTCCGCCTCGGTCACATCCAAAAACGGTTTGATTTCCACCCGCCCCGCGTTGTTGACCAGAATATCTACCCGTCCAAACGCTTCTACAACCTGGTCGATCATGACGCGTATCTGCTCCACCCGGCTCAGGTCCACCGTCAGCACGACGGACCTGCGGCCCAATGCCCGAATCGCGGACGCGGTTTCCTCCGCGCTTTGCGCATGGATATCCACAACCGCCACGTCCGCACCCTCCTGACCCAGTCGGACCGCAATGGCGCGCCCGATACCGCGTCCGGCCCCGGTTACGACCGCCGCTTTTCCAGTTAAACGTGGTGAGATGATCATCGTTTCCGTCTCCTGCCGTTACGATTTTACCTTTACCGGGGCGCCCGACTCGACCGAAGCGTACGCCGCCTCGGAAACTTGAGCGACGGCCAGCGCAAAATACGGCAACTCGTAGCCCTTGCCGCCATGGCGTATCATCCGGAAAAAGGCGGTATCCGGACGCTCTTCCTTGATCCGCGCCGGTAGCTTGGTGGGCACGTCGTTGAGCAACACCGATTTGATCTCCCACTGGTGCAGATGAAATACGATACCCCCTTTGCTACCGTGGATGGCGATGCGTTCGTCGTGACGGCTTGCATTGCCAAAGGTGTTGAGTGTGCCAAGCGCGCCGCCCTTGAACCGCACGTTGACCACCATGTTGATGTCTACCGGTTTCCCGGTCTTGTCTAAAAAGGCGGATACCTCAAGCGACTCCAACCCCGTCATCCATAGCGTGGAGGCGACCAAATGGCTCCCCGTATCGAAAAACATCCCGCCCCCGGAAAGCTCCGGGACAAGCCGCCATCCGCCTACGCCGGTCCAATTCTGGGTCACATAGGCTACTACGCCCCGGATATCGCCGATCTCTCCGTTTTGGATCAGTTCGCGTACAAAGGTGTGCGGGGCATAAAAATTCCGCTGATAACTGACCAACAGCACCCTGTTTTTCGTTTCGGCCAGCCGGATAAGCCTCCGCGTATGGTTCGAAGAAACGGTAAGCGGTTTCTCGACCAGCACATGCAGATCGTGATCCAGCGCATATTTGGCCTGTTCGTAATGAAGCGCATGCGGCGAACTGATCAGGATCGCATCGAGTTCGTGTTCACGGATCATCTTCCGATAATCCGAATAAAATGGAACCGGTCCGCCCCATTTGTCCATCAGCAGTTTTGCCTGTTCTTCGGTTGTATCGGTCACCGCCGAAAGCTCGACGCTTCCGTCTTCCTTGATCGGCGGAATATGCGCACCCCGCATGTTGCCCCCACACCCGATCAACGCCACACGAATTTTTTTCTTTGCCACGCCCTTCTCTCCGAAAAATTCAGTGGATAGCCCATCTCACAAAATGCCGCCTGATCGCCTGAAATGCGCAGTTTTTCGCTCCCACCCAAATCCACAATCTAAAATCGATTTAAACCGGCCATAAAAACGTCCAAATGCGGTCCTGCGCAAGCGCCGCGATAAGTCCGCCTATCGCTAAAAACGGTCCGAATGAGATGACATGCGTCGTTCGTCTCCCCGTCCGTGCCTCCTTGATGAGCAAGGGAATGCTATACAGCGTGCCCACGATAGAGCCGAGAAATATCGACAGGATCGCCGCCTGCCACCCGGCAAAAGCGCCGATCACCGCCATGAGTTTTACATCCCCCAGCCCCATCGCTTCCTTGCGAAACAAAAGCGATCCTAAAAACCGGACGACCAGCAACAGACCGGCTCCGACGGGGATTCCCGTCAGGCTGTCGAGCCAGATGAAATCGCTACGGAAAAGACTCAATCCAACCCCCAGCACCGTCCCGGGATACGTGATTTTGTTGGGAATGATCTTGTGTTCGAAGTCGATCAACGTGGCAGACAGGAGCAGAGCGAA
>VGJU01000237.1 GCA_016867335.1 Candidatus Zixiibacteriota bacterium
GCGAGCGCCACCGATGAGGCGGTAAACGGACTCATGCCCGTAGCGGTGAAATACGGAGGTGAGGTTCCGGTAGAGGCCGCTCCGGGGGATGTGGTGTTTTTTCACGGCCACCTGCTCCACCGGTCACATGCCAACCAAAGCAAGAGCCGTCTGCGGCGGGCATTTGTAAGCCACTACTGCAATGCCCGTTCATGGGTTCCGTGGAATCACGGGATGCCGTTCGAGGGGTCGACAGCCAATCAGGAGCACATACTGGCGCGGGGGAATTCGCATCTGCCGTTTGCGTTGCCTCGGTTTGGAACACCGTGCGATGCGCTCGACCCCAAGCCCACGTCGTTGGGATATTACAAACCCGCAGGCTGAATTCTGCGGTGGGTGCAACCCTTGCGATACCGGTCTGCGCTATGCCAAAGACTTGCCGTGGGGATGTTTCCAATCCGGGATCGTTTTACGCTTGGGCGACGACACGCAGGGTCCGTTCCGCGCGGCTGTCGAGGGCAACCCCCAGCCCCGGTCCGGAAGGAAGGGATATCCGGTCCGCCTCCGGGACCAGCAGATCGCCCGCCAATCGGTCTGCGAGAAACTGCGGGCCGTTTAGCGCGCAGGGGTGGGTAATGCCTGCCCAAGTATAGACATGCAGGGCGGCGCTCAAGGCCATATCCGGATCGGTCAGACCGGAACCGAGCACCATCAACCCCTCTTGCCGCAACAGACGAACGATTTTTTCCGACTCTCTAATACCCCCGCATCGCGCCGGTTTCATCGCTATGCCGTCGATCATGCCGAGACGGATAAACTCTTTGGTTTCGACATGCGAGACGATCCCTTCGTCCATCAGAATCGGCAACGCGCCTTGACGTTTTAACGCCCGGTATCCGCTCAGCCGGTTGGGTGGGATCGGAGATTCGAGCACATCGGCACCCGCGTCGCGGAGACGGGACGCCATCCGCAGGGCCGTATCCACGTCGTATCCCGTATTGGCATCGGCCCACAGAAATCCGTCCGGCGCAAAAGCGCGTACACGGCGGGTCAGTTCAAGGTCGTATTCGGGGGTCTGGGGCGGGCCCACCTTGATGTTGTAGTTCCGGTATCCTCTGTTTCTACCTTCCGCAAGCTGTTCCTCCACCACGTCCATTTCGGACGAGGCGACGGTCCAACTCAGCGTGAGCGTATCCCGCGCCGCACCACCAAGCCGTTCGGCCACACTGCGGTTTTCTCTGCGTCCGGTCAGATCATAACACGCCAAATCCACAGCCGCTTTGCACAGCGGCTGTCCTGTGGAAAACGCGGGTTTGACGGCTTCGTTTATTCGGGTATGGACGGCGTCTATATCGGATGGGTCCGTGCCGATAAGCACGGGGGCGAGGTAGCGTTCCAGCGTAGTTTCGACGGTTTCGACGGTTTCGTACGTCCACGTAGGCACGGGTACGGCCTGTCCCCATCCCGCATGGCCGTCGGCATCGGTCAACCGCAAGAGCACCGTAGGACGGTACACCTTCCCGTCCGGCCCCGGTTTTAGAAATTTGAACTGACCCGCGACCGGGTAGTCGAAACGACCGATTTCTACACAGACGATAGGCGACACGCGAAATCCTGTTTTCAGGCAAAAAACCGGCGTGCTTTGCGCACGGCGTCGATAAAGATGTCTACCTCATCGCTGGTATTGTACAGATAGACGCTGGCGCGGGCGGTGGCCATATATGGGGTTCCGAGTCTTCGCATAAGCGGCTGGGCGCAGTGATGTCCGGCTCGGATGGCGATGCCTTCGCGGTCGAGTACTGTGGAAAGGTCACCGGGATGCACGTTGTCGAGGATAAACGCGACCGCGCCGCCCCGGCCGGGGGCATGTCCGTAGACCGTCAGTCCTTCGATCTCTGACAATCTGGCGATCATGTATCGCGTTAGCGCCAGTTCATGGGCGCGAATGCGGTCCATGCCCACGGACGACAGATAGTCCACCGTAACCCCCAGCGCAATGGCGTGGGCGATATTGGGCGTGCCGGCTTCGAATTTCTCCGGAAGGGCGGCGCAGGTAAAATACTCTTGATGCACCTCACCGATCATCGAGCCGCCGCCCATAAAAGGGTCCATCGCCTCCAGGAGTGCGGGGCGTCCGTACAACCCGCCGATACCGGTCGGTCCGCACATCTTGTGACCCGAAAACGCCAAAAAGTCGCAGTCGAGGGTTTGTACGTCCACCGGCATGTGGGGAACGCTCTGAGCCGCATCTACAAAAAGGAGCGCGCCGACGGCGTGCGCCCGCGCGGCAATTTCCGCGATCGGGTTGACCGTCCCCAATACGTTCGACATGTGTGCGAGCGCCACCAGACGAGTACGCTCTCCGAGCAGTCGGTCCAGATCGTCCAACTCGAGCGATCCGTCGTCACGGATATCGAGAAACCGAAGCCGCGCGCCTGTCTGCTGTGCGACGATCTGCCAAGGAATCAGATTACTGTGGTGTTCCATGACGCTGACGAGTATTCCGTCGCCGGGACGCAGATTTTTGCGTGCCCATGCCTGTGCCACGAGATTGACCGCCTCGGTCGTGTTGCGGACAAAGATCAGACCCGTCGGCGTGGGGGCATGGATAAATTGCGCCACCTTTTCGCGGGCGTGTTCATACGCACTCGTAGCCTCTTCGCTCAAGGTATGAATCCCCCGGTGGACATTGGCGTTGTACCGGGTATAATAGTCGTTGAGCGCGTCGAGCACGGCGGTAGGCTTTTGCGAGGTAGCCGCATTGTCGAAATATACCAGCGGTTTGCCGTGTACCGTGCGGGACAGGATCGGGAAGTCGGCACGCAGACGCAGTGCCTCGTCGTCATATAGCTTCAAGTCGGCCCGCAAGCCTGGAACGGGCGCGGTCATGGTTTCGGACATGGGTTCCTCATGTATCGGTAGTACAAGTTTTTATACCCTGCGCGCCCGTGATGCGGGAACTTCGGGAGCCAGGCAATTTTCAGGTGGTCAGTAGTCTATACCCAGTTCGAGTTTGGCATCTGCGCTCATCATGTCGATATTCCAAGGGGGTTCCCATACGATCTCGATCATGGCGTCCGAAACGCCGGGAACCGTCTTTATCTTGGTCTCCACTTCTCCGGGAAGAGACTGCGCCGCCGGGCAGTTCGGGGAGGTAAGCGTCATTTTTACATTCGCAAATCCGGACGCCTCGACTTCCACGCCGTACACCAACCCCAACTCGTAGATGTTTACCGGAATCTCCGGATCGTAACAGGTTTTGATCGCTTCTACAACCTGTTCCCGCAGCGCTTCCGTTTCTGTTCCCGCTGCCTGCTCGCCGACCCTTTCCGTGTCCATCCGATCTCCTCTTTGTCTACACCGTGCTCTGCGCCATAGCCAATTGCCGGATGGTCGTTTCGAAAAGACCGTCCAACTGAGTTCTCAGCGTTTCCAGCCGAATTCTGCGAATCAAGTCGCCCGCAAATCCGTAGGTAAGCAGATGACAGGCCGCGTCACGCGAAAGACCACGCGTGCGCAGATAGAAAATCTGTTCTTCGTCGAGTTGTCCGACGGTTGCACCATGTGTGCATTTTACCTGATCCGCGTGGATTTCCAGTTGCGGCTTGGTGTTGGCGCTTGCGTCGGGTGACAGGAGCAGGTTTTTGTTGAGTTGTTTGGCATCGGTGTTTTGCGCTTCGCGGTGGACGTACACCTTGCCGTTAAACACCGACCGCGCTCCGCCTTCGAGTATGCCCTTGTAGACCTCGTAGCTGTCGCAATCCGGTTTCCGGTGTTCGATCCATGTGTGATTGTCCACATGCTGACGTCCGGTGACCAGATACAACCCGTTCATGCGGATCGTCGCACGCGCGCCGTCCAGCCGAACGTTGGTGTCGTTGCGAGTCAGCGCCCCGCCCATGCACATGCTAAACGTGGATACGTGACTGTCCTGCTCCTGATAAATTTCGGTGGTAGATACGTGAAACGCCTGACGGTTTTCTCGGTTGATACGGTAATGGTCGAGCGAGGTGTCTTTGCCCACGAAAATCTCCGTCACCGCGTTGGTAAAACAGTTGCCGGGCGGTCCACCCGCATACGACTCGATCACGGAAGCGGACGCTCCGTCGCCCAGCACGATCAGCGTGCGCGGATGCGAGACGACTGGCGTCTCGTCCCCATCGGAGAGATACAGGACGTGGATCGGTGTCTCCGAAATTTTGCCCGCCGGAACCTCGACAACCGCGCCGTCGTTCAGAAACGAGGTGTTGAACGCGGTAAATCCGCTTTTGCTGATGTCGGCTTGTCGCCCCACAAAAGGCAGTATCCGCCCCGGATCTTGCGCCAGCGCCTCCGAAAGACGTAGTACCCTTACCCCCGATGTCAGACCGTTTAGATGAGACAACGCCGGTTGAAACGCCCCGTTGAAAAACACGAGCAGGGGCCAGTCCGCCCCGAATGTATACGGCGTTACGACGTCTGCGCCGATGTGCGCTGCGGAATCGGCCAGACGGAAAGACGTCCGGGCGATGGGCGCTACGTTTGTAAAGAACCAATCCTCGCGTTCCGGAAAATCGATCTCGCGGGTAACGGGAAAACCCAACTCGACAAATTGATTAAACGCGCGGATTCTGATCTGATGAACAGGCAGAGACGCATTTTGCATCCTAAGCCGTTCGAAATCTTCCCGGTATCCCGCAAACCGATCTTCCTGTGCAATACGCTGTGTGTTCTGGTTCATGGACTCCTCTGTTGCCGGATCGCCGATCGATGTGGGTCCGTGCTCCTGCGTGGGCGGTGAGGACGGGTTTGAAATCCGTCCCTACCCTGCCGCCGCTACCTCTTCCTTGATCCAATCGTATCCCCGGTCTTCCAGTTCGAGCGCCAGTTCTTTCCCGCCCGATTTGACGATACGCCCGTTGTACAGGACATGCACGAAATCGGGTACGACATAGCTGAGCAGACGCTGGTAATGCGTGATCATGACGATGGCCTTGGATGCGCTTCTCTGCTGGTTGATGCCGTGCGACACGATGCGAAGCGCGTCGATATCCAGCCCGGAATCGGTTTCATCGAGAATCGACAGGGTCGGCTCAAGCACAGCCATGTGAAAGATTTCATTGCGTTTTTTCTCGCCGCCGGAGAAGTCCTCGTTGACCGGACGTTTGGCCAGTTCAGGGTCCATGTCCACAAGTTTTATTTTATCGTCCATCATCCGTCGGAACTCGCCTGCGCTCATCTCCGGCTCGCCTCGGTATTTTCGGCGTTCGTTGACCGCGGCGCGAAGAAAATATGCATTGCTGACCCCCGGTATTTCCACCGGGTACTGAAAAGCGAGAAACAGTCCTTCGTTGGCGCGTTCCTCCGGGGTAAGATCAAACAGGTCTTTACCCTGAAAAGTTACTTCCCCACCCGTAGGTTGATAGGCTTCGTGACCGGCGAGCAGTTTTCCGAGCGTGCTTTTGCCCGACCCGTTTGGTCCCATAATGGCGTGTACCTCTCCCGCATCTACGACAAGGTCGATCCCTTTCAGGATCTCCTGATCCTTGATGCCCCCGCGCAGATTCCGTATTTCCAGCAATGCCATGTGTGATGCGTCTCCTGTGTAGATTGTCGTCTTTCCATTCCGTACGACATTACAAGCATAGCGGCCCGGCAAGGGGTTTCCCCTTACCACATCCGCCACGGTGTTATCCTACGCTTCCTTCCAGACTGACCCCCAGCAGTTTGCGTGCCTCTACGGCAAACTCCATCGGTAGTTCTTTGAATACATCCTTGCAAAATCCGTTGATGATCATGGA
>VGJU01000238.1 GCA_016867335.1 Candidatus Zixiibacteriota bacterium
ATGTGACACCGCCCAATCGATAATCGTACGATCCGTGGCCCCCGGATCACCTACTGTAGACCAGTGAACCGCCGTCCATCCGTGGTGCTCAAACACCGGCACCCAGTCCGGGGACATATTCATGTCAATTAGAATCTTGAGGCTCATTCGACGACCAGTGCTACCTCCCGCTCCTCAACTCGCCAGGCGGCATAGGAAAGCGCCTGATCAATATCTTCCGGTTCCAGATAAGGATACGCCTTGAGAATCTCCTCACGTGAACGACCAGAAGCCAGTAGCCCCACAATGGTTCCAACCGTCACCCTGAGACCCCGAATGCAGGCTTTGCCGCCCATGACCGCCGGATCAAGGGTAATACGCGTCAAGTGTTTCACAGGTCATCTCCTGGCAGATTCATGCCATAGGCTCCATCTTTTAACTAATCGCGGGACGCTCGCAGCGTGTACCACTTCACTTGAACCAGGTCACGCCGCTTCCCCAGTTTGCTTTGCCGTCGCGGATTCTGGCTTCCAGATCGGAATAGTGAAGTTCAAACTTGTTGCCCGATGGGTCCAGAAAATAGAACGACTCGCCCTCTGTCTCGTTCTCCTTCCATTGCTTGACGCCAAGACGCATGAGTCTGGAAACCAGCCTTGAATAGTTCGCGCTGTCAATGTTAAAAGCGATGTGATCATAGCGGCTATCGTCACGGCGTTCTCCCCTGACCACGGCAATCCAGAGGTTCCCTGCAAGAAAGTAGGCGCTCCAGTCGCATTTCATGATAGGTGTGAATCCGAGTATGTCCACGTAAAACCGGAAGGTTCTTCAATATCGGTCACGTTCCATGTAAGGTGATTGACTCCTGAAATCATCCCCATACCTCTCGGACGACCTGTTCCGCTCGAGCGTAAGCGCCGCGTAGCGGTGCGAACCATTGATTAACTTGGGTTTTTGCCTTGATAATAATATTGATCGGGTTTTCAGGCAGTTTTGACCGATACCTGTTATCAGCGATCTCACAACCCCACCATGAAAAAAAGATAGGACGGACGTAACCGGAAGTCAACCACCCAAACGCCTCGATCAAGTGCGCAAGGGGCTCCACCCGTACTCCATTCACACCGAGCGAGCCTACATGCAATGGATCGTGCGTTTCCTCCGTTTCCACGGCATGCGCGCCCGGACACCCCTCTTTCCCGCCGAGCCGAAGATCGAATCCTTCCTGACCGACCTGGCCGGGCGCGGACACGTCGCCTCCGTCTGTTCGATGCTACCGCGCCCCTTCCCGCCGTGACGGTCCGCTACATTGGCGGGTTATCCGGCAACCACTCGCCCGCCCGCAAGTGCTCGTCAAATCCCTCGACATACTGATGAAGTTGTGTGCTGATCCCGCACACCAGATAATCCCCGTAGCGCGGTAACACGCGAAGCAACAGCACGGGGCGGGGCTTGACCTGTCCATCGGCCTGGGGAAGGGAGTCAGAAGATTATCTGCTTCACGCATGGTCGGGATTCCGTTGCTGTAACATCGCTAACGTATAATCAGGTTCGTCGGGACCGTAGGCGGTTGCCAGTCCTTCAAGAGATAAGATTGCCCACTACGCCGACTCCTGATCGTGTGAGACAGGCGTCAATACGGTGATCAAAACGCGTGTATCCGGTGCAAGCGGGTAAGGATCATCGAGTTGGATCTGTTGTGCGTCGAAATGGCCGGACAGAGTGATAAAAGACATGGAGCAACTCCTTTCCATGGGACGACAGCTATCCCTGTCGCCCCTGATCGCCCCGCCAGAAGGCTTCCAGTTCCACACCCAGTCCGTCCGCCAACCGGTTTACAAAGGCATAGTAACCTGCGATCATGTTGATGTGCAAAATGTCCCGGTCGTCAAACCCCGTTTCCCGAAGCGCGATCACGTCGTCTTCCGTAACCGTCCACGGCTGACGGGTAAGCCGGTCGGCGTATTCGAGCATCGCGAGGTCCGGTGCGTCGAGTTCCGCCTGCCGAAAATCCATCTTGAGCGTGTCTACCAGCCTGCTGTTTTTGGTGAGCCTGAGGAGTCCCTCCCCATGATGCGTCATTCAGTAGCGGCAATGGTTGAGGGACGAAACAACCACCGCGATCATCTCACGCTGTGTCCGCGAAAGACGTGAACCCCGTCCGTACATCAACTGTCGGTACATGGCAACATGCCACGACAGCGAATCCGGATCGAGGCTGTGGATTTTGAGGATGTTGTCTACAGCGCCGGAAGGTGTTTTTTCCGCCTCGTAATATTCTCGGAGTTTGCCCTCGGCGTCCTGTTCCGAAACGGTTTTTATCCAAGCCATGAGATCTCCTTTACCTTAGACTTCTTTCCAGCAGTTTTCTGCCGCGTTCCGACAGTTTGGCCGCCTCGTCCGGCCTCACGACAAGCGGATGACGGACCGCAAACCAAGACCGGGAAAAACAGATCACCACCTCCGGGCGCGGCTGTTCAGAGCAGTTGGGGGTTCCCCGGTGGATCATGCGGGGATCCTGAACCCATACCGAACCTTTTCGGAGATTTAGCCGATGCACCGACGGAAAAGATCCTCGTTGCAGGATATCGTCGTACTGCGATTCGAGTACCGGATCGGACAAATACTGCGTACCCGGCAACACCTCGATGCTCCCGTTCTCCTCCGTGGTGTCCGTCAAGGGCAGTTTGATCCCAAAATGCGGACAGATAGACATGCCCGCATAAGGTGTCAAAAGCGCGATATCACGATGCCACCTCTGGTATTCGCTACCCGGATACGGGTTGTTGGAATGATAACAGGTGATGTGAAAGTCCTCCACCCCCCAGTATTTCGCCAGAAAAGCAAGCAGGACAGGATGCTCGTACACCACCGGATCAGCAAACGGCGGAATCCACGGCACGTGCATGGTATATCGGTTCGGGTTCTGTTGCCGTCCCATGCCTTTGTAAATATCCCCACGCTCCGCTGGGGCGATCTCCTTTTCTCTTTCCCGCAGATGCTCCAGCATCGGAACAAAGGCGGCACGTATCCGATCCACGATATCCGTCGGGATAAGGTCTTCGAATACGGTATACCCGTTGATTTTCAACTCGGCGATTTTCAGGTCGAGGTCATACACGCTCATCGGTCTCCCCTTTCTCGATAGAAATGGCATCTCCCACCCGAATCCGTCCCGTTTTGACGACACGGACACAGATACCGCCGCGTCCGCGTGTCAGCGCCCGTGTCATGCCCGGCTGTGTCAAACCCTCGATATATCGGCAGGGCGGCCGCGGACGGTCGTACTCAAAAACCGCCTCTCCGACTGTAAAACGTCTGCCTCTCAGGTCCATCAGCCGGATACCACGCGTGACGACGTTCCGGCGGTGTTCACCACAACGGACCAAAAGTCCGGTTTCTGCGACGATCTCGTCAAGTCCTTCCGCTTCTATAAAAGTAACCTCGCATTCGTCTACCCCGCTCCAGTAGCCGTTGCGACGCATATACCGATCGCCTTCCAGACCCGCGCTTTCAATGGCGTGGACTTCCTCAACCGGAATCATGGGTACGCTACCTGCCACCGCGATAAATATGGCTTCTATGCTTCCTTGCATGGTTTTAACCCCTCGAAGATGCCCCGCTGCAAATCAAAAGAGGCTATTTGGCCCCCATGCATCGGCTGGCAGTGTTGCGGTGTTTACCCTCATCCTTACCTGGGGTACAGCATCAACGGAATTTCCATCTCGTCACGGGTAAGCCCCCCGTGATGCCCCCGGTATTTCTGCTCGAAACGGTCCTTTTCGTACCACCAGACGCTTTCTCCGGCAAAGGGCAGTATGACAAGGTTGCCCACCCGCGACAGAAAGGTGTCCGACATCGACGACGGGCCGAAATACCCCTGATCGATCATTGCCGATACACGGCACACATGGGCTTTTCCATCCAACCGGTTTGCAAAAAAGTCGCAGGCTTCGTCGAGCAGTGCTTCGGGCACATACAAAAAAAAGTCGCGTGGCGAACCGGCCGGGGCCAGAAATTTACCCTCCCGGTTTTTTCTGAGAAAGCGTTCGTACCCGGCAAAACGCGGATCGCGGTTGATATAGATCGTGGTTTTGGGATGCACCGTCGTATGACCGTGATCCGAGGTGAGTACAAACAGGGTGCGGCGTGACCGTTTTTCCAACCCCTGAAACAGCACATGGTCGAGCGTCATAAACAAAATGTCCGCTTCGGCCTCCACATACCGCGAATCCGGACCGTGTGTATGGCAGATATGGTCCAGTCGGTCAAAATACGCAAAATAACACGCCGGGGCGGGCCGGTTTTCGATCAACCCCCTAAGCGAGACCAGCGCCTCGGAGAGTGTTGCGTACGGGATATAGCGAGCGCCTTTGAAGACGACACTCGAATAGGTGGAGGGTGTGTATTCGCGGTGCTGAAGAACCGTGGCGCGAACGCCATGTTTGGCAAGTTCCCGGTAGATCGTGCACGAGGGATACAGTTTTGTGGGGTCGATATCGGTTTTTTTGAGCGTGTCGCGTTGTTTGTCACCGGCATAGGAAAACAACAGCGAAGCAATCATCGCGTCCAACTGTGGTTCGTAGTACTGCCACTCGTAGACGCCGCTCTGCGCCACCGACAGCCCCGTATGGATGGCGGTGACGTGTGCTGCCGTGGTGGACGGAAACTGCGCGGTGATCGGCGTGATGAGACCCTCGGAACGGATACGCTGAAGAAGCGGGGACCGGTTTAGATGTTTTTCCACAAAACGCCATCCAAAGGCATCCAAATACAAAAAAACGACGACGTCGAAACGGTCGGGAACGGTGCCCACGATGTCGCTTGCAAGTGCGGGGGCGGTCGCGCCGGTAAGCCATGACACGATCGTCTGCGGAAGATCGGCAAAACACCGACCCCCATACTGTGGGGCGATAAACGAGGATTCGGTCATGAGTGCCAAGATACGGGATAAGACGAGTGGTCCTGCAGAACAGGGGTTTGGATAGACGTTAAGTATCGTCTGTAAGAAAAACGATGTCAAGAGTACAAGGATGGTCGTTGACAGAATGACGAAGGGTGTGTAGGTTGCGCGAACACTCGCCGGACCGGACGCAAAAAAGCACCCTGGGGATTCTTTTTGCCTTCCGTGTTTTCTTCACGGTCTCTGTGTCCGATTTTTCAGCAGGCTTGTCTATACAAGGAACCCAACTTTGGTCAGCAGACGTGGATTGAGCCTTTTTGCCATCCTGAGTGTTTTCGGGATGATCGGGGTGTTTTTCCTTTTTACCGATACCGCACCGGTGCATGAACTGACCGGACGGATCGAGGTATTTTATCTTCTGTTGTGCATCCTCGGCGCGCCGGTAGCGGACTGGATCATATCCGGTTTTCGCATGTGGCTGTTTACCAGCAAAGCCTGCCCCTCGGTATCGTATCGAGCCTGTGTAAAAAATTGTGCCGTAGGCGCGTTTATGAGCGCGGCCACGCCTTCGCAGACCGGCGGCGGGGTGGCTCAGGTTTACGTGCTGTCCAAAGAAGGCGCCAACGGTGGACAGGCGCTGAATATTCTGTTTATAACCTTTCTGTCCACACTCGTGTTTTATACGCTGGTCAGTCTCGTCGTGCTGACGCTGGCGGCCACAGGGCGTCTGCCCGATACCGGCGTTTCAGGACCTTTTGTCGCCGCCGCGCTGGTATTTGTCGTGCTTACCGTCGGAGGGCTTTTTATCGTGGCCTATCCGGACGGCTTTCAGCGTTTGGTCGCACAGGCAGCGAACCGAGCGCAGGGGCG
>VGJU01000239.1 GCA_016867335.1 Candidatus Zixiibacteriota bacterium
CGTCAACGCATCCCCATAGTGACCGTGCTCAGTATAACCCGCAGGCCGTCACAGGGTGAAACACATGTCGTGCTTCATCCTTACTTCAACAGCACCATCTTACGGGCGGTGACAAATTCGCCCGCAGTGATACGGTACAAATACAACCCGCTCGATGTCGCCTGCCCCGTGCTGTTGCGCCCGTTCCACACCACCCGGTGATACCCCGCCTCGAATGGCGTATTGTCCAGCAATCTCACCACTTCCTGGCCTAACAGGTTGTACACCACCAGCGTAACCCGTTGCGGAATGGGTAACTCGAACCGGATCGCAGTTTCCGGGTTGAACGGGTTCGGCGCATTCTGCGCAAGCGAGAACGTTTTCGGGGCATCCACCCTAAGCGACACGGGACCAAAACGTTCCGTATTCCCCAGCACGTCTACCACTTCAACCAGATAGAAATACTCCTGTCCTACCCGAACCGCGCCGTCTATGTATCGGTATTCGTTATCTTCACCTGTAAGCAGACGGTTTGTAAGCAGTTCGAAGGGGCCGCTATGCTGTGGACTGCGATATACGCGGAATCCGGCATGAAGGGCGTCGGTACGCGATCCCGTCCATTCCAGCGTAACGATGCCGTGTTCCGAACCAGCGCTCATGCTCGATAGGGCGACCGCCGTCGGTTTGGCACTGCTGGCGACAAAGGTTTTTGTCGAAGACCACTGACCGTTAAATACACCGTCGTGGGCACGCGAGCGCCAGTAATACCGGGTTCCGGCTACCAGCGCGGTGCTGTCCGGACGACCGAGATCCAGCACCTGCCAGTGGGTCGGGTTGGTTACGGTTCCCTGCCCGATACCCTTTATCGAAATGACGATGTTGGAAAAAGTGTTGTCCGTGGCCACCTGAAAGCCATAGGTCAGCGTCGCGCGGGTCGGATCGCCAGATACCGGGGTTGCGTTGCCCACGACCAGCGTGGGTTTGACCGACACCGTGTCCGGCGCGGTTCCCGTAGACGGTGCCGTGGCCACCTGAGTGGTCGCGGGGGTTACCGAACCGCTGGCGGTAGAAGCGGTTCCCGTATTGTTGGCGTTGTCGATGGCGACGACGGTATAGGTGTATCCGGTTCTGTTGGCCACGGTCTGATCGAGAAACGACGTATCCGCCACATTGGACACGAGGTCCGTCCCGCGGCGTTTTATGTTGTAGGCCTTGATGCCGGAGGCGTCCGTACTGCGTGTCCATCGCAGAAACACAGCGCCGTCGCCGGGGATGGCCGTGATTGCCGGGGTGGACGGGCCGGTAGCATCTACGCTCGAAGGCGTGGCAATGCTCAAGATACTGCTGGTTACATTGGGCGCGGGTACACGGCTGTCGTTGACGTTAGAAGACCCTACCAGATAGTGATAAGTAGTTCCCAACTTGAGACCCGCTACGGTTACAGTGTGCGCGGTGGAGCCGGTCTGGGCACCTGCGGCCTCTTTGGTTGCCAGTGTATTGAGCGTGTCATAATCTACAAAACTGGTCGCCAAACGGTCGGTTGTCCATGTAAAGGTAAGCGTGACTGTCGAGTTGCTTTGTGCGACCGCTGATGCGGTGACGTTGGAAACGACAGGATGCGCCGTATCGGCGACGGCCGACGTTGTAAAGTTCTTGGTGCTGCCCTGAATCGACTTGTTCCCGCTGGCAATGGTCGAAAATACGCGATAGAAATACTTCTTGCTGGCGACCAGCCCGGTCAGCGTTACGTTATGTTTGAGCGCAAGATCGGTGTCTACCAGTGTAGTCGTCAGACTGTCCTGATGGGTTCCGAATTGAACCTCGGAGTTGGAACCTTCGTCCGTATTCCATTGGATGACGGACTGTACATTAGACGGATACGCGGCGATGGAGGCATCCGTCACCGTAGGCGGGGTCGTGTCCGCGTTCTCGATGGTGTACGAAACCGCCGTGCTGCTCTGCGTCGGCCCGTTGTTGCTGGGATCGGCTGAGGCTACCTGATACGAGTACGATGTGTTTGGCGTAAGGTTTGACAGCGTCACCTGATGCGTCGTCACTTGCTGTTCGTCGGTAAACGTCTGATCCAGACTGCCATCGGTTCCGAAGTTGACTATGCTGGTGCTCAGTTCGTCCGTTTGCCATTGAATGACCAGCGAGGTGGCGGTCTGCGATACGATCGTGGGGCCGTTCAAGATGACCGGTGCTTGCGTATCGGGGCCGGATGTGGTGGTAAAGCTGCCCTCGCCGCCCGGAACCTGAACGATGCCCGTGATGACTACGGCATCCGTGGGGCTTCCGGCGACCGGCTTGGTGTTGACCTGCGACCCCGGCGGATGGATCAGCAATTGCCCATCGCCCGATTTCGATGTGATGACAAACAGATAACGGCTTCCGGCGACCAGACCGCCGATGACTACCCGGTGGTTCTGGGTGAGTTCGATGTCACCGCGTACCTGTGCCAAATCCGCATTAAACGTATCGAATCCATATTGTCGCAAACCCATGACAACCTTGGACTGATCCTTATCGTTGCCCGTGCCGACCTGCTGATAGTACACAAACCCGTCCGATGGCAGATTGGTTTTCTACGTTACGATGACAAAACCGTTGGTACGGTACCCCACACTCGGTTTCTGGACAAACCGCAGCGGGGTGATTTGATTGGCCGCCTTGGTCCTGAATCCGCCTGCCTTTCCTGTGGCAATCTTTCCGGACGAAGACCGCGTCGAACGAACGAAATACAAATATTCGGTAGTCGCCTTGAGTCCGCTCAACACCACGGCGTGTTCCCGTACCTGTTGAGCATCGCTCACTACAGTGGTATCCGTATTGCCTTTTCGCCAGTACAGCACTTCGCTGTTACCCGGTAGGTTGGTCACCCACCGTACCAAGGCGGTAGTGTCGGTCACGGCAAAACCATCGACCGAGGAGGGCCGGGTAATGACGAGGTTGCTGGTATCCACTTTGGCGGGTGTAAATAACGCCAAGGTGTCGCTTGTAACCGATTGGCTACCAATGGTGGAAGTTACCAGAAAGAAATATTTTATGCCCGAAGTAAGCCCGGTCAGCATGGTTTGATGATCGGTAACTTCGGTCGCATCCGACACTTCTTTGACCAGTGTTTTGGTGGTGTCGAATTTTACCGAACTGGTCGAACGTCGGTCCGTGAGCCAGACGATAAGCGCCTGATCGGGCGATACTTCACGCACCACGGGGCGAAGCGAGAATATCGGCGGAGCCACATCGGCGACACCGCGTGTCCGGAACGAGTCTATCGCGCTGGCCACACGGCGCCCCAACGCGTCCGACGACCACACCTGATAGAAATACTTGGTCGTTTTGGTCAGGCTGCCGATGGTCACCTGATGCAGTAACACGCCGGAGGAGTCGGCGGCGGTCGCGGTGGAATCGTTGAGCGCCGTTTTTGACGCGCCATAGCGCACCTGACTGGTCGAAGCGCGATTGGTTTCCCACGCTACCTTCGCAAAGGTGGTGTCCGCAAACACGGCCGGCCCCTTGACAATGGCGCGCGGCGGGGGAACCGGCACATCGCTTTTCCGGAGACCGATGATGTCCGAAAGATGCGAAGCACGGACCACCAACGCATTGTTCTCCGTATCGACAAAGGTAAAGATGCCTTCGCGGTCCAGTCCGTGCGGCGTTAGAAAAGCCAACAACAGATCAGACGGATCGATCTCGGAAAAACGGGAGCGCGAGAGCAGATCGGCAAGTCCCGACAACGGTATGGAAACCGTCATCGGAAACCCCGGTTTGAAGTCGAATCGGTCGAATACGCGCCCATCCTTTTCCATGTTCATCCGGAGAAAGAAAAAGATCGGGATGGTATCCCCTTCGACAATTACAGGGGCTATTTTGGCGTTCTCAGGATCGAGCGCATCGACCACGAAATTGCGAAAGTCGATGTTGAGTTTCAGATTCCGGTCGGCAAAGGCTTCTTTGGGAAAGTGTATCGTGAAGTCCTTAAGACCGTTGACCAGCGGTTGGATGACGGCCGCCGCGCCCGATATGGCGATGCTGTCGATCACGGCATCGTCGAGGTCTATCTCACCGAGCGACGAAGGCTTGCCGATATCTACAAACCCGCTGTCGATCGGAAGCGTGACGGATAATTTAAGGATCGATATTTTGATTGTGCCGCTGAGCGTCAGTTTGACCTTGATCGAATCGGCCTGGGCCTGCGCCGAAGCCGTCTGAACGACCGTCGTTAGTGCTGCCGCGATCCATCCAGTTAACACCAAAAATTTTTGAGCTTCATATCTTCCTCCTGTGCATCTTGCTGTGCATCTTAACACATCGCGCATTACTATATGAGAGGAAATACAGATTCGAGGTCGCCAAACGTAAGTAGTTACCTGCATTTTGGGTCGGATGACTCGTTCTGTCAACCGCTTTCTGGGCAGGGCCGTGAGACGACGACGGCACGAAAAACGTTTTCCGGTCACCATGCAGGCGACTTCCGATACTATAGATCAAGATATGGGGCGCGGTATACGCCGCCTGTGATCACCATCACATGGTTTTCGATTTTCGTCTTTCAAATTCGAGTCTTTCGCACGATTCTTTCTTGACTTGCCGAAAGGCCGAATCTAACGTAGTGGAACGCTCGATATCCGCGTTTTCACCCTTTCACATTTTGTTTTCACCCTTTAAAGGAGCGACCCTTGGGAGCGTTTGACTATGCCCGCCCACAAACGGTGGCCGATGCGGTCGTCGTGCTGAATGAGCGAGGAGACGACGCCCGTGTGCTGGCCGGTGGAACCGACCTCATCGTCCAGCTTCGAGAAACCCGACGGCAAGCCGGTCTTGTCGTGGACATCAAAAACATTCCTGAGTTGAACGAATTGACTTGTGACGCTTCAGGACTTACGATCGGCGCGGGCGTGCCCTGCTATCGTTTGTACGGTAACGCCGCTGTCGCCAAAACCTATCCGGGGCTTATCGACGCCGTGGCGCTTGTCGGCGGAACCGCCGTACAGGGTCGCGCCACACTGGGCGGCAACCTGTGCAACGCCTCACCGGCGGCGGACACGATTCCTGCGATGATCGCACTTTGTGGCGTCGTACGTATCGCCGGTCCCAGTGGTGTACGCGAACTTCCGGTGGAAGACTTTTGCACCGGACCCGGAAAAACGGCCCTGCAACGCGGCGAACTGGTCGTATCGCTTCGATTTCCGTCTCCGTCTCCGAATTCCGGTGCGTTCTATCTGCGTTTTATCCCGCGTAACGAAATGGATATCGCCGTGGTGGGGGCCGGGGCCAGTGTGGTGCTCACCCCCGATAAATCCGCTATCGTCTCGGCCCGCATCGCTGTGGGAGCCGTAGCACCGACCCCGCTTTTTGTCCGTGTAGCCGGGGACGCGCTTTCCGGGCAACCCCTCTCCGATGCGACTATCCAAAAGGCGGCCGAGATCGCAGAGGCGGCGGCGCGTCCGATCACCGATATGCGTGGAACCGCAGAATACCGGAAACATCTGACCGGAGTGTTGACCCGACGTGCCCTCAACGGGGCGATTCAACGTGCGAAGGAGTCGTAATCCATGGCGAAGAAAGTTCAGATCAACGCTACCATCAACGGCGAAGAAACCGCTTTTTTGTGCGAACCCCAGCAGAGCCTGCTCGAAGTCCTACGGGACGTCATCGGTCTTACCGGTGCCAAGGAAGGGTGCAACAACGGTAACTGCGGTGCGTGCAATGTTATCATGGATGGACGGCTGGTCAACTCGT
>VGJU01000240.1 GCA_016867335.1 Candidatus Zixiibacteriota bacterium
GCGATCCGGCACATCAACCGTTGCTCAACCAAGTACCCTACGTATTGCCGCTTAAGCGCGGGGAAAACGAATAACCTCGGAGTGCTGTAACGTGGTGACCTAAAAATGCTGTCACTTGTCCCCTCATTGGACACTTTTTGGGGAATAGTTCATGTTCTAAGGAGACCGGCCATGATCATCGACAGTCATTTGCACGTATTCGACCGGAACGCCGGCGGGGCGCAGGACAACTTCCCGTTGTGGCCCGGAACTCGTTGGGGTGCGGGCGAGGACGATCTTTTGAGACAGATGGACGAGGCGGGTATCGACCGGGCGTTTTTGATCAGCTATACCCCGGTGGATGTGATGGCCCACTATCCGCCCGATCGGCGCGAGCACATGGTGGCAGTGTTTCAGCACTACCTGACCAAGGCGCATTTCATGGCGGTCCGAGATCGCCATCCGGACCGGTTTTACTGGTTTGCCGACTCGATAGACCCGCGCGTGCCGGGCTATGTAGAACGCGCGGCACAAGATTTGGACCGGGGCGCTTCGGGTCTCAAATTGCTCCCGTTGTTTGTCGATACCGAGATGGGAGACCCGCGCTGGCGTCCGATTTTCGAATTGCTCCGCGCACAAAAACGCCCTTGTATCATCGACCTGTCTTGGTGGTATGCCGATTGGCCGTGGTTTGCGCCAAGCGTGTACCGAAAATTCGACTCTTTTACCGCCTATGTGCAAGGTCTTGGACGTCTATTGGACGATTTTCCGGATGTGCGCGTCCAGTTGGCGCATTACGGCGCGCCGAGACTGACCGACCCCAACGATGTGTCCGGAACCATACGGTACGAACGACTCGATGAGGTCGTCGCCTTTATGAGACGGCATCCGGGCGTGTGTTGCGATCTGGCCGCGTATCAGCATCTGATCCGACCCGATGAGCCGTACCCTTACTGGCGCGCGCTCAAGATCGTCGAGGTCATGGTGCCGGGGGTGGGCGCGGAGCGGGTACACTGGGGGACCGACTGGCCGTATTTGGGTGTCCAACCGTACCCCGAACTGATTCGGGCGATCCGGGAAGCGTCGTTTTTGCAAGACGGAGAGGCGGAGAAAATGCTGGGGGAAAATGCGTTGCGGTTTGTGACGCCGTAGGCATGCGTCGCCCCTACGGCGCAGGGACGGTTTCCGGAACCACGTTTCTCTCGATATACACAATCGATGCTTTAAATTCCTCGCGCCACCGAGACCCCTTGGCCCTCTCGTAATAATGGCGTACATGCGGGGCCGCCAACAGGGCTGGCGGCAACTCCCCTTCGCGCACTTGCGCCGTGTAGACGTCCAATTCACGACCCTGATAGTGCGCGATGTCTCCCCATTTCTCCATAAATGTTACAAACGCCTCGTCCGACAGGTCGCTCCGGGTGCGGGGTGTTTGCGCGATATCCTGTCCCACCATCCGCATCGCTTCGGTCGCCAGGGTCTGCCACTGGCGATAATGCCGCAGTTCGTGACTGACGATGTCGGAGAGATAAGAAGCATAAAAGGGACGCGGGATATCATAATACGCCAGCACCTGTTTCCACATCACAAACACCCCGGTTTCCGTAATTTCGCCAACCGGCAGGCTCTTGGGGGTTTTGTCCGCGTAATAGTTGAAATTATAACCGTGACCGTCCGGCGCGCCTTCGGCGGTAAGCGAAACAAAATGCCGAAAATTGACATACGCGGCCCATTCAGACGTATCGACCAGATGTATTTTAGGGAGGTCTTCGAGACCCAGATAGTCTCCGAAACGGACAAGCGCGTCGGCGATGAGGGCTTCCAGGGATTCAGGGGGCGTCTGTGCTGTCTCCGGCGGCAGTGCCCACGGATAGTCCGTCGGTATTTTTTCGAGCGGAACCGTCGTTGCCTGCGCGATGGTTTCAGGAGGGACAAATCCACCCGGCTGTGCCTGTGCCAAACCTGCGATAAAAACGGCGATGTATGCCGCAGACAGCACGGCACGGCGCACCACACCTCTGTATGTGTCTGTCATCTTTCCCTTTCATCCTTCATACTTCACCTCGATGATTTATCCTTCCTCATACAGCGCCTCACCCCGGCTCAGTCGCAATGCGATTTGTGCTGTCTGGTTTTGCGACCGTTGTGTAGGGGCATGCGCGGCCAGATACCGCGCTACGGCTACGAGGACTCGGCGGCCTTCTTCGGTATCGCCCAGCTCTTCATACTGGCGGATGCCGGCTTCCAGCATCTGAAAGCTATGAAACTCGGCGTCTTCGCGCAAGAGCGACTGTGTCAATGTCCGGTACAGACCATTCACGGGATGGCCGAGCGCCAAATAGCGGTAAACGAGCCGCGCAGCCGGTTCGACCTGCTGTTGGGTGTTGAGCGTTTCCAGATAGGTGTCCAAAAGCGTTTGGGCGTCTTCCGGACCGTCCACCGGGCCACGTTCACCGGGCAGACGGGCGGGGGGTATGTTGAGAAACCGGTCGAGGTACACGGCCATCGCCCCGTGAAACACGCCACGCGCCAAATCGGGCGAGCCGGTGCGTTTGATAGCTTGATGAAGCGCGTTACAGTAGGTAAAGGTGTGGAGCACGGCGATCCAGTCGCCAAACTCGTTCTGGGTGTGAAACCGGGCAATGCGTAGTGCGGCGGTATACGTGACGGTTTGGCTGAGCGTCACCAGCCCCAGACCGCGTCGCAGATGGTCCTTCATGGCGTTTATGATGGCCTGTGGATCATCGCTCGATAGAGCCGCCGATAGTTCCGCTGGGCCGTGCCAGACATGACCGTCGGATGGTGTCGCCAAAAGCGCCGGAAGTTCGGCAAGCGCCGATTCGAGTATGGCTTTGAGGTCCACCGGATGACGCCAAGCGTTTTGTTCTTCGCTACGTCGGGCGTTACACAGTTGGCGGATCAGACTGGGCAGAACGACGGAAGCATGGTCCCAACCGATATGGTCGAGCATCTCCGAGGCTTTGTTGATAAAATCCACGACATGCCCACCGTCAAGATACACATGATCGGTGGCGGCGGTCATCATCATATCCACGAGTACGGCGGGCGTACGCTGCTGTTCGACGGCGGTCAATAGACAGCGTGTCGCCCCTTCCTGATCGCGAACCTCGACAAAACGCCGAAACCACCGTTTTAGCGTATCTGCGGAATGATCGCCCGGATGTAGTGGCTGAAGGTCAAACCGAGGCGACTGACCGCTCGTGTCTTGCGCCACACGGCCAAGCCCTTGATACAGGGGCAATAGACGTTCGTCCTCCGGAAGCCGGTTTAGCAAATTGGTCATGGCCGTGAGTATGGTCAACCCGGATCCCCATCCGTTTCCTCGATACCGGACCCCGTGTTGCGTTCCGATCTCCACGATTTCTCGATACGGAACACCCGTTTTGAGCAACGCGATGACCGCTTTAGCGATAACGAGCGATATGGACTGTTCCAGTCCCTCTTGAAGACGTTTTTTCCAATAGGCCGTCTCCCCCGACCGGCCACGGCTTCCGGAAACCCATACGGCACCGTCGCGTACTTCCACGGCATAGGTAGGGATGTCGTCGGCAAACAGATCAAAGGTACAGCCGCTTTTCAGATCAAAATTGGCGTTGTGCCAGTGACAGGTGAGAACCCCGTCCTTGACCGTCCCCCGGTGCAGGGGGAATCCCATGTGAGGACATCGGTTGTCCACGGCGTGCAACTGCCCGTCGTCGTGATAAAAAACCACGATGGGGCCGTCCTTGCCACCCACGACGATAGTCCCTTCCTGCTGTAATTCGGATAGACTGCCCACCCGGACCGGGTCGCGCAGAGTGGATAAGGTGGCGTTGGACATCGGTGCACCTCCTGTATAGGAAAACGGCAGAGGAGACGGGGCGCATGGCGCGCCGATTAGAGAGGAACTGCGAGCCGTATGTAAATAGGAATATACGATTCTGCGATCCATCCAGTCACCTGCTAAGATACAGTCAGGATTAATTTTGTAAAGTTTTTGATTTATAAAATATATAAATTTGTTTTTATATAATAATTCTTTAAAAGGGCGTGGTCCCGGTGTAAAGTAAAATAGACCGGTTTACCAGACTTTCAACGTCTAACGACTCATCATCGGGAGCATGGCATGTCGAATGAGGAAACGTCTACACGCCGTCAGATACTGGAGTTGCTGAAGCGTCGGGGAGAGATGACCGCCGCACAGATGGGAGAGACCATCGGGATTACCTCGATGGGGGTGCGCCAGCATCTCAGCCGTCTGGAACGGGATGGTTTAGTGGCTACGGTCATTATCCGCCAGAAGCGGGGGCGGCCCACCTGTAAATTTGTGTTGACGGAACAGGCCGAAGCGCTGTTCCCTGCGCGTTACGGACAGATTGCCGTGGAACTTCTGGAACAGATCGTCGAAATGAACGGCGCCGAACAGATCGACCGGCTTTTTGAGCGCCGGATGACAGGGCTTGAGCGCCAGTACCGGGCTGTCATGGGCGGGTTGCCGTTGGATGAGCGGGTCGACCGGTTGGCTCGCATCCGCGAGGACGAAGGGTATATGGCGGAGGCCGGGACGGACGAAGAGGGCGCGTATACCTTGGTGGAACACCACTGTCCTATCTACGAAATTGCCAAGCGCTTTCCCCAGGCCTGTCAGTATGAGCAGGCCCTGTTTGCACACACCCTCGAAACGGATGTCCGCCGGATCGAACACAAGATCGCCGGGGATGGGCGTTGCCGATACGTGGTCCGGTCGTAAGGGGCGAAGCATAAAACATGCCTCGCCCCTACCTTTTACCCCAATCCGATTTCCTTCAGATAGGCACGGGTTCTTTTGGCGATGGGCAGAGGTTTGTCAAACGGCGCGGGATACATATCCTGTTCGACGATGGCAAAACCGCTATAGTCGATCTCACGGAGCAGGTCGCGGAAAGCGGGGAAATCGACCGCGCCCCGCGATGGCTCGCAGAACATATCGATGGCTACGGCTTTGCCAAAAGGGATGCCTTCGGCTTCTACCTTTTGCTGGACGGCGCGATCCACGCTTTTGAGATGCAGATACGGGATACGCGCATGGTGTTTGCGCATAAAAGCGATCGGGTCGCCACCGCGATAGGCATGATGACCGATGTCGAAACACAGCGACACTTTTTCGGGGTCGGTATCTTCGAGCAGTTGCTCGATTTGATCTTCGTATTCGACGTGTGTTTCAGCGTGAGGGTGGAAAACCACGCGCAGGTCGTACAGTTCCACGGCGATGTCGGCAACGCGGTGTGTCGTGTCGACAAGCCGTTTCCATGCGTCACGGTCGAGTCTTTTGGGTTCGACGAGTGCGCCGGTAAAAATGTCCGAATAGATGCCGTCGATCAGCACCAGGTATTTTGCGTCCAGGCTGGCTAACACTTCGCCGGCACCCATCACTTGGCTTTCTATGGACTTCCATGCGGATGGGTCTTCGAGCGCCCCCATGGCGAACGTGCCGCTGACGTTGAGGTTTCTCAGCGACAGTTCGGCTTTGAGCGTGGGGACGTCCGTAGGCAGGTAGCCATAAGGCCCCAGTTCGGTCCATCCATAGCCTGCTTCGGAGATTTCGTCCATAAAGCGATGCCACGGCGTCTGCCGGGGATCGTCGGGAAACCATACGCCCCATGAGTCGGGCGCGCTTCCGATGCGGATATTCATGAAGCCTCCGTCAATAATGAAATCGCT
>VGJU01000241.1 GCA_016867335.1 Candidatus Zixiibacteriota bacterium
GCCCTACTGACGGTCCTCATATCGCTTGAGTACGCGCGAACCAAAGATATAGATCGGGGCGAATACTACGCGCTTATTCTCTTTGCCGTTTCCGGCATGAGTATGATGGCGGCCAGTGTCGATTTGATTACGTTTTTTCTGGGACTCGAAGTGCTGTCGGTATCGTTGTACGTGCTTATAGGCTTCGAGTTGGGCGAGTTGCGATCCAACGAAGGCGCGCTCAAGTATTTTCTGCTGGGCGCCTTTGCCTCCGGTTTTATCCTCTACGGGATTGCGTTGTTGTACGGCGCTTCCGGCGGAACCGCCTATACTGTCGTGTTGCAGAAGACGGTTACCAATCCGAATCCGTTGTTGCTGGGCGGAATCGGGATGTTGCTGATCGGGATCGGGTTCAAAATTTCGATGGCGCCGTTTCATGCTTGGACACCGGATGTTTATCAGGGTGCGCCTACCCCTGTCGCTGCGTTTATGTCTACCGGATCCAAAGCCGCGGGATTTGCCGTACTTCTGCGCGTGTTCGGTTATGTATTCGACAGCGCGCGTGCCGATTGGGCGCCGCTTGTGGCGGCGCTGGCGATTCTGACGATGGCGGTAGGAAACCTTGTCGCGCTGGTGCAGACCGATCTCAAACGCCTGCTGGCCTATTCGAGCATCGCACATGCCGGGTACATGTTGCTTGCCCTTGTCGCCGGTGGTCCCGACGGCAGCGCCAGCATCATGTTTTATTTGTTGGTCTATACCCTGATGAACCTTGCGGCATTTGGTGTGCTGGCTGTGCTTGCCGCACGCGGCGAACCCTGTTACACCTTTGAAGATATCGCGGCGCTCGGCAAACGCTACCCTCCGCTGGCCGCCGTCATGGCCGTAGCCATGTTTTCACTGGCCGGCATCCCGCCCACGGCAGGGTTTGTCGCAAAATTCTATGTCTTTAGCGCCGTCATCAAAGCCGATATGTTTCTTCTTGCCATCGTCGGTGTGTTGTTGAGCGGCGTATCGCTGTACTACTATCTCCGGGTCGTTGTCTGGATGTACGTGCGAGAACAGGGAGAGACCGTTTCGGTCTCAGAAGGTCGTCTCTCACCCGGAGGTGTTGTAGCCCTGTGCGTTTCCGCACTTGCTTTGCTTGTCATCGGTCTTTCCCCTTCGAGCCTTCTTGCCATGGCACAGCAAGCCGTGCTGATTCTGGAGTGATTCCCCCCATTCCGGCTTTTTCTACACCCTTGCCTGCCTTCCTGAATCGGACATTTATTCTTTGACAGCCTTGTCGGTCGCAAGTATGTTGGATCATCTGGGTATGCCTATCGAAACACAACTTAAGGAGCCTACATGGAGTTGAGGCACATCATCGCCCCGATCCAAGGGTACATGGATCAGTTTGAAGACGATTTTCGGGCGATGTTTCGGTCCAATGTCGAAGTCATAGACAGGATCGCGGATCACATGATCCGCACCAAAGGAAAACAGCTTCGTCCCGTACTGGTGCTTCTATCCGCTTCGGCGTTCGGCCCTCCCAACATCAATGTCATCCGCACCGCCGCCATCGTCGAACTGATCCATACGGCAACGCTGGTACATGACGATGTGGTAGACGAGGCTCCGCTCCGACGCGGCGCTCCCTCACTCAATTCTTTGTGGGACAATCATATCGCCGTACTCATGGGCGACTTTTTGCTGGCAAAAGCCCTTACCCTCATCGTATTGCTCGAAAATGAAACCATGATGCAAAAGGTAGCGCTGTGTACCGAGCGGTTGAGCAAAGGTGAACTGCTTCAGGCTACCAAAGGTTTTGACATCGACATCACGGAGGAAGAGTATTTTGAGATTATCGGCGACAAAACGGCCTCGCTGGTAGCCTCCGGTTGCGAAGTAGGCGCTTTTTTTACAAGCGGCTCCACCGAGATAGCCGATCGGTTTCAGTGCTATGGCGAACTGCTGGGACAGGCGTTTCAGATTACGGACGATTTACTCGATTATGTGGGCGACGCGACCAAAACAGGAAAACCGACCGGTCACGATATCCGCGGCGGAACCGTCACCTTGCCGTTGATCCATTCCTTGCAAAATGCACCCGACGGCAAAGCGGCGCACATCCGACAACTGATGGATGGGGAGTGGAACCCTGCGGCATGGGAGGAAATAAGCTCGTTTTCGCACACCTACGGCGGTATCGCCTATGCCCGGAACAAAGCCCATGCCATCGCGGAGCGTGCCAAATCTCATCTTGCCGATCTGACGGACACACCGGTCAAACAGTCCCTGCTGGCCATGGTAGACTACGCAGTGGACCGGGATCGCTAAGCGTCAACAACTCTGACCGTCCGTATTGGCAGGCTCCTATCCTGCATTTCCGGCTATGACCTCCCTTTCCGTAATCGTCATTACCTACAACGAAGAACCCGGGATCGCAGCATGTCTGCAAAGCGTCGCATGGGCCGATGAAATCGTCGTCGTAGATTGCGGAAGCACGGACAGAACCGTAGCACTGTGTCTGTCGTTTACTCCGAACGTACATTGCGTGGCGCGTCATGGAAGCGGACGCCAAAAACAGGAAGCGCTCGACAAAGCCGTTTGCCCGTGGGTACTCAACATAGACGCGGACGAACAAGTTTCGCCCGAACTCAAAAACGAAATCCTATCGGCCATACACAGCGTTGATCCGGCGGACGGCTTTTCCATCCCCCGGCAGAACCGGTTTCTCGGACACCCCATCCGTCATTCGGGATGGGGGGATGACCGCCCGGTACGGTTGTTTCGCCGGAATCGCGTCCGGGTCACCGATACACAGGTACACGAAGGTTTTGTCGTGGAAGGAACCGTAAAACCGCTTCAAGCTCCCTTGATCCACGACGCCTACAGAACGCTTTTTCAGTATCTCGAAAAACTCAACGAGTATACGTCTATCGAGGTGCGCAACCGTCTGCGCGCCCATCCCGACCGACGGATCGGGGTTGCCCACTTTACCCTCGCGCCGCTTGGCGCATTCTGGAAAACGTATATCGTAAAAGGCGGCATACGCGACGGCATTCCCGGTCTGCTTTTGTGTCTGCTGTCGTCTGTTTCGGTGTTGACCGGCTACGCTAAACTGTGGGAATATCAGATGCGTCGCCGATCCGGCACCGGGCTGTTTCCCCCTATCCGCACCGAAGAGGTCGTTACACGTCAACCCGGACACAACCGTCTTATTGTCGGGGGTGACGACGAATTTGCTTGGAAAGACCAATAGGACGCATTTATGGGACTCAAAAGCTCGCTCATCCGCACCGTATCGCGCTATACACCGACCCGGCGATGGCTCCGAGACGCCTTTGTCCAGCGCAAACTGGTCTTTCCACAGGTCGTCAGCATCGAATCCTCCAGCCATTGCAACGCCGACTGTATCATGTGCCCCAGAGAACAACTCACCCGAACCAAAGGCAATATGTCGATGGATTTGTATCGAAAAGTCATCGACGAATGCGCCCGGCACAAAAGATACGTGCGGCTGATCCAGCCGTTTATGTTTGGCGAACCGTTTATCAACAAACGGTTGGTTGAAATGATCCGGTATGCCAAAGAGAAATTGCCGCGCACCCCGATCAACGTCAGCACCAACGGCTCGCTGCTTTATCCGGCCAAAGCGCAGGAACTTATAGACGTCGGTCTCGACAAGATCAACATCGACATCGACGGTGCTACCAAAGAGACCTTCGAAGCGGTGCGGATCGGGTTGGACTATGAAGAGGTCGTGGAAAACGCCCGCCATCTCATGGGGCTCAAGAAGCGGCTTGGTCTACGCAAACCCGAAATTACCGTCACGATCATCCAGATGGAACCGACGGAAGGGGAAATCGAAGCGTTTGTGGAACTCTGGAAACCCGCCGCCGATCATGTGGTTGTTCAGCGTTATACGACATGGACCGGCAGTGTCGAAGACCGCAATACCGGAGAAATCGCCGAGGCTTCCGCAGCCGGTGGGTTTACCTTTCCCTGCAAACACCCATGGGAGGAGTTTGTCATTGCCCACGACGGAAAGGTAAGTCTTTGCTGTCTCGATTTCGATTTCAAGATCGTGGTGGGCGACGTCAATACCCAATCCATACGGGAAATCTGGAACGGCGCGCCGCTCGAAGAGGTACGTCGGCGGATGATCGACAACCGGTATCATGAACTGGAGTTGTGTAGCCAGTGCAATAACCATATCTTTCAGACGGCATGCACATGGCACTACCTCTGGTCGGGGCCGGACGTCTCGGCGGGTCCGACTCGGTAGTCGGGCGAATGGCCATGCATATTCTCCAGGTATGCTCTTCGCTGGCGTGGGGCGGAACCGAAATGCACGTACCCATTCTGACCCGCAGGTTGCACGCACGCGGTCATCGGGTCGGGATCGTGGCGCACCCGTCAGGACGCATTCTTGCAGAAGCCCGTGCCGCCGATTTGACTACGTATCCCTTGCCGATGGGCCGATACGTGTCGCCGCTTACGACGGCCCGGCTGGCCCGGCTGTTGCAAACCCAAAAACCCGACATCGTTCATCTGCACCTCTCGCGCGACCTCTGGCAGACGGTTCCCGCCGCTCGGCTTTCGGGTTGTCCGGCCCTCGTTCTTACCAAACACATCGGGTCATACATACGCAAATTCGACCCCCTCCATCGCTATCTGTATAGCCGCGTAGCCCGTATCGTGACCGTATCCGACGTACTCAACCGAAATGTGCGGGATACGTGTCCCGTGCCGCCCGACCGGGTCGTCACCATCCATCATGCCCTCGACATGACGCGCTACGACCCGAACCGCTATGATACCCAAGCGGTCCGTGGAGAGCTCGGCATTCCTCCCCAAGCGATCGTCGTTGGTGTGGTGGGGCGCATTTCGCCGGGCAAGGGGGTCGAAGATTTTCTGCAAGCGGCGGCACGGGTCGCAAACCAAACCGGCGACCATCCGCTCCTTTTTTTGATCATCGGAGCTGCCAGTTTTGGCGAAGAGCGGTATTATAGCGACATGGTGGCCCTGTCCGGCTCTCTCGGGCTGGACAAACGCGTTGTGTTTACGGGTTTTAGAAGCGACGTGCCCGCCGTGCTTTCCGCCATGGATATCTTTGTCTTTCCATCCCGCGCCGAAGGGCTGGGCGCTACCCTGATCGAAGCCATGGCCATGCGCATCGCCTGTGTATCCACCTTTTCCGACGGCACGCTCGACATCGTGGCGCACGACCGTACGGCGTTGACCTATACACCCGGAGACGTAGACAAACTGGCAGACGCCGTCTTTACCCTGATCCAAAACGATACCTTGCGGGCGCGTCTGGCGGAAGCCGGGTATCGACACGTCCGTGAACATTTTGACATCGACCGGATGACCGACCGTATCGAACAAGTCTACGAAAATGTTATCCACGCCCGAACGGATGCGGCTGTGGAGCGGGCATGAATCCATATCTGCGTGTGCTCGCCTATGCAAAACCCTATGGGCGTCATCTGTGCGCCGCGATGCTCTGTATGGTTGTATTCTCGCTGTCCACCGGCGCGACGGTCTGGGTGGCGCTTCCGTTTCTACAGACGCTTTTTGCCGGCGAGACCGCTCCGGAAACGGTCATGACACCGGCGGCGGACCCGCTCGAAGAAAAAACAGGCATCGCTGCATGGCGCGAGAC
>VGJU01000242.1 GCA_016867335.1 Candidatus Zixiibacteriota bacterium
GGTGGAGGTGGAGTTGATGCAGCCTATCGCGATGGATCGGGAGCTTCGCTTTGCGATCCGCGAGGGCGGTCGCACCGTAGGCGCTGGCGTCGTTACCGAAATCATCAAATAATATCTCGGCGGGATGTCGAGGACGAAGGAGGGCGGACGTGCCCGGTCAGAAGATTAGAATTCGGTTGAAAGCATGCGATCATGCCATGCTGGACAAGTCTGCAAAAGAAATCACGGAAGCCGTGCAACGGGCGGGTGCTCAGGTGCTTGGTCCGATTCCACTTCCGACCAAACGTACGGTTTATACGGTATTACGCTCTCCTTTTGTTGACAAGAAATCGCGCGAACAGTTCGAGACCCGCGTCCACAAACGGCTGATCGATATTTACGATTCGTCCCCGGTAACGGTGGATGCGCTTATGAAGCTCGATCTGCCTGCCGGCGTCGACGTCGAGATTCGGGTGTAGGAGCCTCTCTCATGAATGGGTTGATAGGTAAAAAACTCGGTATGACCCAGATAATGGCTGAAGACGGCCAGGTTGTACCGGTCACGGTCATAGAAGCCGGCCCTTGCTTCGTCACTCAGGTCAAGACGCAGGAACGCGACGGCTACAGGGCGGTTCAGTTGGGATTTTCGGAGCGGAAAAAAAAGGGTACTACCCGTCCGATTCAGGGGCACTTCGAAAAGGCCGGTATCACGCCTCAGCGGATTCTCAGAGAGTTTCGTGTAGAGGATACGGCCGCCTACACTCCAGGCCAGACCGTGGGGGCGGGGGTGTTTAGTGCGGGGCAACGAGTGAGTGTGACGGGCATTTCGAAAGGGCTTGGATTTCAGGGAGTGGTTCGACGGCATCATTTCCGGGGTGGAGAAAAGACACGCGGACAAAGCGATCGGATGCGCGCACCGGGTTCCATCGGAGCCAGTTCTTCGCCGTCACGGGTTTACAAAGGGACCCGCATGGCTGGCCACATGGGAAACGAACGGGTGACGGTTAAAAATCTGCGGGTTGTTCGCGTTGATGAAGAGCGGAATCTTTTGCTCTTGGAAGGTGCCGTACCGGGACACGAAAACGCATTTGTAGTGATCAAACGCGCATGATCGGGCTGTGCGCCCGATACGGACGAGGGATATCATGCCGACAGCAAGACTGTTTCAGACAGACGGAGTAGAGCAGGGGCGCATTGATCTTGAGGCGTCTGTTTTTGGTATTGCTCCGAACGATCACGCCATATACGAGGCGGAGAAGAATTACCTGGCCAACCAGCGTCAGGGTACGGTGCGGACAAAGACGCGGAGCGAAGTCGAATACACCAGCAAAAAGATGTTTCGCCAAAAGGGGTTGGGCCGTGCGCGCATGGGTTCGGTGCGTTCGCCCAGCCGAGTAGGGGGTGGACGTGCTCACGGCCCGAAACCTCGGTCCTATCGGTATGAAATTCCGAAAAAAGTCCGTCGTTTGGCAATTCGCTCCGTACTTACTAAACAGGCACAGAACGATGCCGTGTTGGTTATCGAGGATTTGAGGTTCGATTTGCCTAAAACCCGGCAAATGGCTGCGGTGCTCGACAATATGAAGGTTCAGGAACAAAAGTGTCTGGTGTTGATGGACCGACTCGACGAGAAGGTGTTGTTGTCTTGCCGTAACATTCCGGGAATCAGCGTGGATTTGGCTCGCAATGCGCATATTCACGAACTGTTGCACAACGACTATCTCATCTTTACCCGTGAAGGGCTGAAACAGATCGAAGAGGCGCTGAAAGCATGAAAAAGGATCCGAGAACGATTCTGGGCGACCCGTTGATCACGGAAAAAAACCACGAACTGCGGGAAGAACAAAACAAGTATGTCTTCGAGGTGGCGCGTGACGCCAACAAGATGGAGATTCTCCAAGCGGTTCAGGAAATCTTCGATGTCCGCGTTACCGGTGTACGTACGATTCGTATGAAGGGCAAGAAGAAACGGATGGGCCGGTTCGAGGGATATCGCGCAAGTTGGAAAAAAGCGATTGTGACTCTTGCCGCCGGAGATTCCATAGATCTTTACGCAGGCGCATAGCGCCGGTTTCGAGGATAGGAAACAGTCGTATGCCAGTTCGTACATTTCGCCCCATCACGCCGGGTCAGCGGTTCAAAACGGTCGATACTTTCGAGGACATCACCCGCGATGAGCCGGAACCGTCGCTTTTGCGTTCGCTGTCCTCCAGTGGAGGACGAAACAACACCGGTCGTATGACGGCACGTCATCGCGGTGCAGGTCACAAACGGCTTTACCGTCTGATCGACTTCAAGCGGGACAAGCAAGAGATTTCGGCACGGGTAGCGACCATCGAATACGATCCGAACCGTTCGGCACGTATTGCGCTTCTGATATACGCCGACGGAGAGAAACGTTATATTCTCGCCCCTTTGGGGCTTACGGTAGGATCGACGGTTGTTGCGGGAAACGGGGCCGAAATCAGGATGGGCAACCATCTTCCACTGGAAAGAATGCCGCTTGGTACGTTGGTGCATAATATAGAGTTGCGGCCCGGTCGGGGAGGCCAGATCGTGCGGTCCGCGGGTGCTTCCGCTCAGTTGATGGCCAAGGAAGGCCAGTTTGCCCAGCTTCGGCTGCCCTCCGGAGAAATTCGTAGGGTTCCGTTGACTTGTTCGGCAACAATTGGTCAGGTGAGCAATCCGGATCATGAAAATATATCGCTTGGCAAGGCCGGTCGGGCGCGTTGGCTTGGCATTCGAGGCGCGTCACGCGGGGTGGCCAAAAACCCCCACGACCATCCCATGGGCGGTGGTGAGGGCAAGAGTTCGGGAGGGCGACATCCTTGTAGTCCTTGGGGGCAGCTTGCCAAGGGGCTTAGAACACGGAAGAAAAACAAAAAATCCAACGCCATGGTTGTAAAGCGGCGAAAGTAAACGGGAGGCGTGTATGGGGCGGTCGATTAAAAAAGGACCGTATGTCGTTCCCAGCGTACAGAAGAAGATCGACCATCTGAACCGTACCGGAGAAAAGCGGGTTATTCGCACTTGGGCGCGTGCCTGCACCGTTACACCGGATTTTGTCGGACATACACTGGCGATTCACAACGGCAATAAGTTTATCCCGGTGTATATCTCGGAGAATATGGTCGGTCACAAACTGGGAGAATTTTCTCCCACTCGAACCTATCGCGGACATAGCGGTCGGGTTACCGAACGCTCTAGCGCGCTCAAATAGTCGTTCGGAGCGACCTGTCTTGTCGGATGGAAAGACGGATCGGAGAACGCGGCAATACAAGGGAGTAATGCGATGGAAGCGCGTGCAACGGCGCGGGGTGTAAGGGGTTCGGCGCAGAAATTTCGTCAGGTAAGTGCGCTTATCCGGGGCAAGTCGGTACAGGATGCCCTGAACATTTTGCAGTTTCTTCCTAAGGCAACGGCGCGTCCGCTGGAAAAAACCGTACGGTCTGCCGCGGCTAACGCTATCAATAAGGATGAAGCGGCTCACGTGGACGTCGAAGATTTGCGTATCAAAACCGTATATATAGACGGGGGGCCGATGATGAAACGTATCTATTACGGACCTCGCGGTATGGCCGGACGCATGAAAAAACGAACCAGTCACATCACGGTCGTCGTTACCGAAGCATAGAGCGGACGGCAAGAGGCAAAGACAGGAGATAGAGCGTGGGACAGAAAACGCATCCGATCGGCTTGCGGCTTGGCATCATCAAGACCTGGCAATCGAAGTGGTATTCGGAAAAGAACATGGCGGGTCTTTTGCAAGAGGACTTGATGATTCGCCGTTATGTAAAAAGCCGATTGTCGCGTGCGGGTATCGCTAAGGTGGAAATAGAGCGTGCGCCCAAAAAAGTGACGATCGCCATTCACACGGCTCGTCCGGGTATCGTCATTGGTCGTAAAGGTGCTGAGGTGGACAAACTCCGTGATGAGCTTCAGCATCTTACGCAAAAAGATGTTTATATAAACATTCAGGAAATTCGGCGTCCTGAATTGGACGCCTATCTTATTGCCGACAGCATTGCCCGTCAGATCGAGCAACGGGTTAGTTTTCGGCGAGCCATGAAAAAGGCGATTACTTCTGCGATGCGCATGGGTGCCGAAGGTGTGAAGATCAAATGCGCCGGGCGTTTGGGTGGGGCGGAAATGGCTCGAATCGAGGCGTTTAACGACGGACGTGTTCCCCTGCATACCCTTCGGGCGGATATAGATTTTGCCAGAGCTACCGCACACACTACGTATGGCTGTGTCGGCGTCAAGGTGTGGGTATGCAAGGGCGAAGTGTTGCCGGGTGATCAGACAGAGGCCGCTGGAGCGCCACGCGAAACGAGTCGCTCGTAATCGGTCGGCTGATGAGGTTTATCACAGAGAATGTGCGGTAATACAAGCAGGAGAGCGATGCGATGTTAATGCCCAAGCGCATGAAATTTCGTAAACAGCAGCGAGGTCGGCTGACGGGACAGGCGTATCGGGGAGCCAGTCTGCAATTTGGAGACTTTGCTATCCAGGCGCTTGATCCGGGATGGATTACAAATCGCCAGATCGAGGCGGCCCGTGTTGCCATGGTTCATGAAATCCGTCGTGGCGGAAAAATCTGGATTCGTATTTTTCCGGATAAAGTGTTGACGGTGAAGCCAGCCGAAACCCGCATGGGCAAGGGGAAGGGAAATCCGGAGCATTGGGTGGCGGTGATCAAACCCGGTCGTATTCTTTTCGAGTTACAAGGGGTTCCGGAAGAGGTAGCGCGCGAAGCGATGCGTTTGGCGCAACAGAAATTGCCCATCAAAACGCGCTTTATCACGCGTGAAGAAATGCACGCAGGGGTATAGAGAGACAGCTATGAATATTTCGGATCTTCGCCAGCTTTCGGAAGGTGAACTGCAAATTCGCATCGGTACGCTTCGGGAAGAGATATACAACCTGCGTTTTCAGAAGGCGACTCGTCAGTCAGCCAACCCTAAACAGGCAATCGGTCTTCGGCGAGAGATCGCTCGGATTTACACGGTGTTGCGTGAACATGCTCTGGGTATAAGGCCGCTTGGCGCGGCGGAAGTCGGCGGCAAAAACGAGGCCGCGGGAGAAAGCGTATGAACGAACGTGGGCATCGTAAGGTTCGGGTGGGGCGTGTTGTAAGCAATAAAATGAACAAGTCTATCGTGATAGCCGTCGAGCGTTTGGTCAAACACGCTCTGTATGGTCGCTATATCCGCCGAACGACCCGATTGATGGCGCACGACGAAGAGGAAGTATGTCAGATCGGCGACATTGTACGTGTTACGGAAACAAGACCCCTGAGCAGCCGGAAACGATGGCGGTTTGTGGAAGTGATTCGTCGCGCAGAACAGGTGTAAGCGAGCAACCGAAGAGGATCGGGAAATGATTCAGGAATACACGTGGCTAAATGTCGCCGACAATACCGGTGCCCGGCAGGTACGCTGTGTCAAAGTGCTGGGAGGAACGGGACGGCGGTACGCCTATTTAGGCGACAAAATCGTCGCGACGGTCAAAGATGCCTCGCCGGGTGGGGCGGTCAAAAAGGGCGATGTAGTACAGGCCGTCGTCGTACGTGTCCGTAAGGAAATGAGACGGCGCGATGGTTCGTATATTCGTTTCGACGACAATGCG
>VGJU01000243.1 GCA_016867335.1 Candidatus Zixiibacteriota bacterium
TTGAACTGGACGCCGATGTAGGGGGCAAAGGCGACTTCCGTTCGGATTTCAGTATCACCATGCCCCCGTCCGGCGGATACCGTTTACACGATTATCGTTTAAAGGGGGAAACAAACGGGGGTGGCCCGTTGCTGAGCCTACGCACTCAAAAAGGGTATTATAGACTTCGAAAACGTTGACCTTTCCTTTTTCTGTGGAGATCGCCATGCACATCGACATACGCCTCATGACCGTGGTCGTCGGCCTTTTGGCCAACATCTTTCTGTTCCCCGAACCCTCTCTTGCGCAAAAACGAGGTTATGTAATCAAAGAATTTCATAAGACCTATCCGCTTGAAAAAAACTGGCGGATACGACTGGAAAATGTAAACGGCGATGTGCGGATCACCGGGTGGGAAAAAGCCGAAGTCAAACTTGACGCGGTCATTTCCGGTCGCTCCGAAGAGCGGATCAACGAAATCGAAATCGACGTCGACTCCTATGGCAATCGGCTGTACATAGAAACGCGTTATCCCAAATGGGATAGGGACAACTGGCCAAAGGGAGAGAGTCTGGCATCGGTGGACTATACGCTGAGCATCCCCAGAACCGCTCTGTTGGACGAAGTCACGGTGGTAAACGGCGCTATCGACATTACCAAACTCGAAGGGGAAATCCGTGCGTCTTCGGTCAACGGAGATATCCGGGCGGATGGTCTGCGGGGTGAGGGCAACCTTACGACCGTCAATGGCGACATGGACCTCGTCTGTTTTCAGGCAGACCATTCGACGCCCATCGAAATGACCTCGGTCAACGGACGCATCCGTCTCACGCTCCCTTCGGACGCTAATGTGCGTATCAACGCCAGTAGCGTACACGGCCAGATCAGAACCGATTTCGGGGTGGCCGTACAGAAAGGCTCGTTTGCGGGTCGCAAATTCGCGGCGCGTCTGGGGGAGGGCGAGGGGCGTATCGACCTGAGCAACGTAAACGGTACGATTACCATCCGCCGGGCATCGGATGGCAACCCCTAGAGTCCGGTGGAAAATCTGCTCCGAGAGGAAAAAGCAAACAGCGACGACGATGAGGAGGATTGGGATTGGGATTGGGATTGGGACAACGAAGACGACGATCAGGAAGAAGAAGATGACTGGAGTTTGGTGAAAAAAAGACCCGATTCTGTAACAGCAAAGCATCTAAACCGGATGATGGACACGGCCGACCGTCTTCGGCGTAAGGCTTTGGGCGATGTCAAAAAGGCGCAACGGGATATCCGGAAGGCTGTGGAAGAGCTGTACCTGGACCTCGACAAACGCCGGGGGTGGGACAAATTGGAGAGGGATGGTGGGATCGGTTTGGCACCTACACAAACGCGCCGCCGGTTGTTTCCCGGCGGCGCGTTTGTGTAGGCAGGACCATCAGCGCAGCGTCTTTTTGTGACGGTTGGCGCGCAGACGTTTTTTGCGTTTGTGCGTGGCGATTTTATGCCGTTTTCTTTTTTTCCCGCTTGGCAAGGCAAACACCCCCTTGTTTGTAAAGATGTACGCGCCGGGAGAGAGGCATGGAAAATCCTGCGACCCGATTGTCGATCGTGCAATATCCGGTTGTACCGTCCGGCGTTATTTCTGAACGCGGTCTTTGAGATGATCGGAAGGTTTGAAAACTGGAACGGCGCGCGGAGGAATCCGAATTTCCTGACCTGTTTTCGGGTTGCGTGCTACGCGAGATTTGCGTCGTTCCACCTTGAAAATTCCAAAACCGCGCATCTCGATTTTCTCGCCGCGTCCCAGTGCCGCCGAAATGGCTTCCAGCAGGGAATCCAGCACGTCTGCCGTATCCGCTTTCGTCATCCCGGTAGTCTGGGCGATACGCGCCACGATATCCGCTTTCGTCATGTCCTACTCCTTGGTAAGTAACGGTTTTGCAACTTGCCGGGCAGACTCGAAACCATCTTCCGGCATATCATCGGCTCCGGAGACCTGAAAAGCCCGAACACTTCTTTTACCGAAGCCTGTACTCCAGAAACCCCCACGACCGTGCTCGTGCCGAGGTGTCCATACCCTCTACCAGACGTTCGAGAAACGTTTTCTGTCTTTCCCTGAGTATGCGTGGTCTGCCGGTGATGCCAACCATACGAGCCGCGACTTGAATAGCGTCTTCGTAGGTTCCGATCCGATCTACGAGCCGCAACGAATGGGCTTGATTTCCGGTAAAGACCCGCCCGTCAGCCAGTTCGATCACCTCGTCACGCGAGAGGGGACGGTATCGGGAAACCACATCCACAAACTGATTGTATACATCATCCACGACCGACTGCATCAGACGGCGTTCTTCGTAGGTCATGCGGCGCGTCAACGAACCTATATCCTTATGAGGTCCGCTTTTGACCACTTCCCAGTCCACGCCGATCTTGCGCAACAACTCTTCGGCATTGGGCAGTTCGAAAATAACCCCTATGCTGCCGGTCAGTGTACCCGGGTTGGCGACGATAGAGTCCGCCACACAGGAAATGTAATAGCCTCCGGAGGCGGCGACGCTACCCATGGAAGCCACGATTACCTTCCCGGCCTCGCGTGTCTTGCGCAGCTCGTCAAATATCTCCTGTGTAGGCGCTACCACACCGCCGGGACTGTCCACCCGCAACACGATGGCCGGTACGGAACCATCCTCCCGATAGCGGGCGATCTGTTCGACCACCTCTCTGGAATCGTCGATTGGTCCGTGTACTTCCACCAGCGCAATACGACGCCCGGCGCCGAACAGATCGCTTTCTTCGCCCAAAAACAACACCGAGAAAACCAGCACCAGCATAAGAAAAAGAACAGTGCCGCTCGCAACCAGCACCCCGCCGATAATCCAGTCCGATCTTCGGGCCACGGTCATGCTCCCTGTGGGGATTAGGGTCTAATCCGGCGAGAATTTCTCTGCTGTGCAGGCTCCGGAACCGGTCAAAAATACCAGCACAGTATATCATGTGACTGCAAGCATGTCAATGACTTTTTTATGAGGAAACCTCTTGGGAAAGCGACAGAAATCGAGGTAAAAAAACAGAGGGTTATCGAACGTTATCTTGGATGATTTTCAGCCGGTCGCCGGGGTGGATCGCGGAACGTCGTGTGAGGTTGTTGGTGGCTCGAATGGCGCTTAAGGTCACGTTGAACCGCCGGGCGATGTCCCATAGCGTATCACCCCGCTTGACCGTATAGACTATCGTCTCGGAACCGCTGCTAAGCGGGGGGTTGGTGGATTTCTGCTTCCGGACTTCCGTCGCCACAGAGGCGGCCGGTTTAAAAACAGTAAGTCTCTGTCCGACCAGAATGGAACCGGGATTTCTCAGACCGTTCCACTCCTGCAACTCCGCGACCGACACCCTGTAACGTCGCCCGATGGAGGCCAGTGTATCGCCTCTTTTGACTTTGTAGGTCAGCTTTTCCCGGTTATAAGCCTCCGGCTCTTCCGTATCTGCCGAAACGGCCGGCACTGCAACGGCAACCGGATCGGGCGGATTTTCCGGCAAAACACTCGTACGGAGCGGAGCGGGTTTTTCATAGATCGGAACAAACAATACGCGGCCTTTTTTGAGCTTCGATTTGACCAACAGATTGTTTTCGAGCGCCACCTCTTCAGGGTCAAGACCAAATCGTCGGGCGATAGAGGTTATCGTATCACCCCGGCGTACCTTGTAAGCCATAAGATTCGCAGGCGGTGGCGCAAGAGGCGCCAACCCCGCCCATGCCCTGTACTGTGGTTGCATACCTACGGGTATCTTTAGCGTGTAACCGGACGGCGCGGTCCATGCCCGAAGTTCCGGGTTCAGCTTTTTGAGATGCTCCACCGAAATCCTGGCTCCGTTCGCTATTTCCTGTAGCGAACGGTCTTCGACCACCGGAACCGTTTCAAAAGTAAGCGGGGGTAGGGCCGTTGTTTCAAACCCCAAAACGGCGGGATCCTTTAGTACCACCGCCGCCGCAAACGAAAAATAAACAAATCGCTGTGTATCCTGTGGAAGATCGGAAAGCAGAATAGCCGGGGTTCCTTTGGTCCGCATGGCCGCCTCCACCTGTTCATGACCGGCGTAACACGCAGCTATGGCCAGTTCCCAGTTGCCAAACCGCCGAAACAGTGCGCGAAATCGTTGCGCCATGGCACGCGTAGACTTTTCGGGATCGTATCGTTCGTCGATATAAGCCGTGCGATCCAGTCCGTACTCGTCTGCTACCGCCCCCGCAACCTGCCAGAGCCCGGCGGTTCCCAATCCGCTATGCGCGCGGGGATCGAATCCGCTGGCCGCCAACGCCACGCCGATCAGGTCTTTAGGAAGCCCTTCCCTCGTCAAAATCGACAACACCATAGGTCTGTATCGAGTAAAACGTTTCAACCACTCCGAAAACGTATCCGCGTCCATTACCCGAAACACCCAAAGCGCTTTCCGGGTAGGCGCATCGAGCATGAGAGGAAGATCGAATCGTGCCATGTCGATTTCGGGAAGCGGGTCGTCCGGCAAAAAATTTTCACGCGGCCAGCCCTGCAGCAGATACGGAAAACCGGAAATCTCACCCGCTTCTTCGGCGTACAGGGAATCTATCGCCGTGCGACCGGATACATCGCCACCCGTGCCGACATCCGTACGAAAAACGTTCGAGACGGTCTGAGCCAAAGCGAGACGGGACGGCAGAAGACAAAAAACGAGCGCCACGGCGATCGATACGACCGACAGACGGGAGAAAAAAGGGCAAGAGGGACGCAGGTTCCGCATGAGAAGTCTACAAAACGGAAGTCCGGACAACACAGGAAACGTTTTTTCTCTGCCGGACGAGCCTGACGGAGCAGGGGGCGAGGGTATGCAAAAATACCTGCCCCAAGGCAGGTATCGGTTTGTAAAAAGTGGAGCAGAGCGGGATCGAACCGCTGACCTCATGAATGCCATTCATGCGCTCTCCCAACTGAGCTACTGCCCCAATTTGACGGGAAAAGATACGCGGGATACCCTTTGGTGTCAAGAAAAAAGATCGGCGCGAAATACGCGCATCAGCGTCGTCTGCGGGACGGTTTTCCCGACGCCGAACCCCGTCCCGCGCCTCCCGGAAAAAATCCACCTGACCGTTTTTTGCCTTCACGACCCACCGACGGGGCTCCACTTCCAACCCTTCGCCCACCGCTCCCGGCACGTCCGGTGATAGTCGTCTTACCGGAGAAACGCCCCCCGGTTTTCTCCTGTACGCGAAAATCCGCCTCGACCAACTCGAAGTCGATATGCCGGAGCCGACGATCCGCGCGCGTAACCCGCACCCGCACCCGCGCCCCCAACGTCACGGTCTTTCGCGTCTTGCGACCCACAAGCTGACGGCGTTCCGGATCGAACACGTAATAGTCGTCGCGCATCGCCGAAACGGGAATCATCCCCTCGATAAGCGTGTCGGCCAGTTCCACAAAAGCCCCCGTCGCCACCACACCCGAAATCACACCGTCAAACTCCTCTCCGATCCGGTTTTCCATGTACTCCGCCTGTTTGATCTTGACGGACTCGCGCTCGGCTTCGGCAGCGACTTTTTCGCGTCGTGACGAAATATCGGTGGATTTTCGCAAGGATTTTTCGAGATGCTCCTGCCGCTCCATCATCGGCGCGCCC
>VGJU01000244.1 GCA_016867335.1 Candidatus Zixiibacteriota bacterium
TACCATGAGCCGGCCCTGTCTGGTGGTGGATGCGGAGACTTTTCGAGACGTGACCGCCATAGCGGAAACCTCGCCGCCCGTCGGCATCGTCAATATCTCCTCCCAGAAACTTACCTGTCGGGTCGCCCCGGTGTTCCCCGATCTCAAACAGGCGTTATCGGCGCATCCTGTATCGACCGTCGTTTTTTTGTCTCCGTATTCGGGTCTATATGCGGACGTGCGCATGGCGTTGGAAACGGGTACGCAGGTTGTGTCGGCAGGACCGGTCCCTTGCTCTCTTGCCGCATGGGAGAACCTGACCGGGCAAAAAACATCCGGTCAGGGAAACCTTGTGTTGCCCTTCTGGCCCGCGTATATGGCTCCGCATGCGCGCATGGCGCGTGAAGCCCGACACCCCGACTTTGGCCAACCCGTGTACTACCGGTGTTTGTCGGCGGGAGGCAGTGGACTTCTGGCGCACTGGTGGACGCAGTGCCGGATGTGGCAGTGTGCCGTCGATGCGCTGGGGAGCGCGGTGGCGTCGGGCTATGTCGCCGCCCGGCGGATAGGCAGCGCGCTACAGATCAGCCTGACGCTGCGGATGCGCAACAAAGCCCATGCGCATCTTGTGACGGTGCCCTTGTTGTCGGGTGGACGTGGAGAGACGTATCTGCTCGGAACGGGTGGGGCGCTGAGCGATTCGGGGTACGAAAACGCGCCTCGGATACACGGGGTGTCGGGTGTGCGACTTGCAACGGACGACGACGGAAGTGGCAGGGCGGTGTTGATCGCGGATGTATTTGCGGGCCGGGAAGTGCGTACCGGCCCTGACGAGACGGGGTGGAGCCGCGCGTTGCTCAAAGCCATCCGGAGCGCCCTGCGCACAGGGAATCTGACAAAAGTCGTTTGATCTTAACTGTTTTGCAAGGCCTGCTGATACAGTCCGGTGGAATAAAATTCGTACGACGCGGCTTTGTCCGGCACATCCACCAGATGCACCGTAAACCGGCAGGGGACGCCGTTGTCGGGAAGATGGTCTCTGAAAAAGGCGCTGTACGCCCGCGCATACGCCTTTCGCAGCCGCTCTTGTTCGGCGGCGTATCCTGCCGGATCGACCAGCGGATTCGGGGTTTTAGGTTGACAACCAAAGGCGTGGACCTCGATAAAGTCGATCTGCCGGAGCGATAAACAGATACCCGCCTCCTGAAGCCATTTTTCCCAACAGCGAAATACAAGTTCGATCTCACGGTCCGGGTCCATGACCACGAGTTCCTGGTGTCCCAGAATACCTTGCGCCGAATACCCGCCGGTCAGCCCGGCAAAATATATCTTCAGATCGCCGTCCGTCTGTTCTTCGGTGACCAGTGCCGACAACACAGGCGCATCGCCGTGATAGTAGTAGGTAAGTTTTCCCCGTTTTTTAATGTTGAACGGCATAGAGGCTCCCTTCCCCGTAGCGTGTGACGAAGGATCGCAGAAGGATCGCGGCAAAACCCATCAGGTCGCCATACGCGTCCTGGCTTTCAAATGGATATACACATCCCCGGTACTCCCCACCGCCACGCCATACGGGACGCTCAGTCCCGTTGCGACCTCCACGGGCTGCCCGGTCCCGGCCCCCAGCTTCACCACGCGGCCAGCCCCATTTTCCGTGATGAAGACATCCCCATTGTTCGCCACCGCCACGCCATACGGGACGAATGTCTCCGCCACACGGGTGAGCGTTTGCGCCCACCCTACACCAGTACTCGCACACAGTCCCAGCAGGACGATACAACTGATGATCACCAAGCGACAAGAATACATCATACACTTCTGAAGGTTGAACGATGAGCGATCACTGCCAGACGTGGAACAACCCTGCTGTGCCTCTCTCGGTTGACGGCCGAAACAGACGCCGCCGTCAACCGAGAGAGTATTCATGCTTGGAGACAAACGCAGATCACTTGAGTAATGCCATTCGTTTCGTCTCTACGTAGCCGTCGGAGGTACTCATTCGGTAAACGTAAATACCGGTTGCAACCGCCAGCCCCGTTGCATTACAGCCGTTCCATGCCACCGTATACCGACCGGCCGCTTTGGTTTCATCCACAAGACGCACCACTTCCTGGCCCAGCAAGTTGTAGACAACGAGCGTGATGTGAGCTTGTTTCGGTACCTCATACGCCAGGGTCGTTGACGGGTTGAAGGGATTTGGTTGAGCGTCCTTGAGCACATAGGCATTCGGAGCGGTCAACCATTTAGTGACATTCACAGAAGTTTGTCCGTAAACGACTGCAATACCCTGCGCCGAAGCGTCGGCAAGAACAGCGCCAGTGAGCGTCAGGAAGCCGTCACCACGGGCGTCCGCCCTCGGGATCACCGGTATCCGCAAGATGGTCTGTGTGCCACCGGTAACACTCGCAGAACGCGTTGTCCCATAGACTACAATTCTTAGTTGGCCCGCTGTGAGGTGGCTGTCGATAGCCAGTCCGGAACGAGTCGCAGCCAATTCGGGCGTACCGATCGTTACCTTCGCCGGGTCAAACGTAAACGTCATCTGCAGTCCCATAACAGCTGCCCGGGTATCCACAGTGATCGGTACGAAAGACCGTCCGTCCGAACCCGCCTCTACCGACGCAAGGCTGACCACGGCGTTTGAGGGTGCCGCCGCCAACGTAGGCTTGGTCGCAATACCGAGGATGACCTTGACCTGCTCTACAACGTCCGTGACGTTAATTTCCCCATCCCGGTTCATGTCAGCAATCTTAAAATCAAGCGTGTCCGCGACCGGCGTTGGATCCCTGCCGATGATGATGCGAACCTCTTTGATGACATCCAGTATGGAAACCCTGCCATCAAAGTTCAGATCATCTCGCAGACCAATCTGAATGGTCCCGTTCACACTTCTGGCGTTTATTATGGCCCCCGTTGAGTCGCCGACTTCAAGGCCTGTGAAGTAGAGCGGTATGGCTTCAACCAGGGCGGTGGGGGGTATGGCAAACTTCAAAACACCCAGCGTGTAAAGGGAATCGGATAGACTAGCTCCAGAAGTGCTGTAAAAGACCAACCGGATATGTCCCTCGGTTAGCGACCCCAGTCCGGTAAATCCTGCCGCCGTGGTAGAGTCCTCGAACCCGACGAAGTGCGCGTCGTCAGGGTTTCCATTGCCAACATCAACCTGCAGCCCTCCTATATCAAGGTTGCCCCTGTTGCTGAGCGTTACCGGCATACGTACCGTGTCACCGGGCGTAGCAAAAAGAGTACTGAGCGAGACGACAGGAACTGGAATCAGCTTGTAGGGTGTACCAACGGGAACCACTGCCTGCCCTGGAACCTGCGGCCCTGCTGTACGACCACGGAACGGGAACGTACCATGCCACTGACCGTCGGTTCCGTTGGCGTTCATGGTGTAGAAACTTTCCAGACCAACGATATTGCGGGCCTTTTGGGTCCGGGCCGAACCGGTGCGATTCTGAAGCACACTGTCGAAGTCGAGCTGCGTAGCGGTTTCATTGTCTACCGATGCTACATAATACCAGTAGTTGAACCCGATCAGCACCGCGCGATCTTCAAACAGATACCCTTCTTTTCCGGCAAACCGAGGATCGACTGTGATGCCTTCAAGGCTACGAATGGCCTCGTAGCCCGTTCCGTATTTCGATCCATACTGGCTGGTCGGGAACGTGATCGACCAAGCAACCGTGGCCTTGTTGGTGGCATTGGCATCGACGATCTGTTTCGCGTTCGGCGTCGTTTCGATGGTGTCCCCCCAAAAGCCGGGCGGACGAGCCGCCACATCTTCGATCGGGTTAGGCACCTTTACTTTGGCCGGAGGCGAAAACGTATTCGCCGGGTTAGAACCAGGAGCAAACTCGGCCATCTGAACATACGGACCGGCAAACCCCGGCGCCGCAAACTTATTGACATCACCGGTTACAAAATCAAACACCCGGCCAATGTTATAATCCGCCCCGATTACCAACCCTTCCTGAATAAAGCGAGCGTACGGGTGCGTGGTCTTGACCGAAGCCGATAGCGGATCCGTAACGTCGGTTACCGGCGTAGCCGTGGTGCCCATGTTCGGCGGGATGATCGTACTGTTATATCCGATCGGATGGGCTACGGTAACACCGGGGAACTGATCGATAAAACCGGAAGCACGATACACACGGTACTTGCTGAAATCGACTGCATTGGTTCCCGGATCGACCGCGGTTTCGGCGTTCTTGAGCCACGCCAATACGAGCGTACCGCTGTTGGTTTCTATAACCGACAGGGTCGGCGCGGGAGGCGGATGGAAAAGCGCCCCGCTGTTTGCGGCCCGACCGAGGTTGATCGTCTCCGTCTGCACTACGCCCCCGGCCTTAATCACCGTTCCGTCCGGGTTATACCGCGGAATGATACGATCGTTCGAGCCATCCCAATAGTACGTGTCGTTTGCCGGGTTGTACTTGCGCTGCATCCACACGTCCAGCGCCCGCAGAAACACGTCGTACATCCCGTCCTGACCCGCACCCACCAAATCCACCTGCCATACCGTGAGGTCCTCACCCGGCGATTTGGTAAACGGCCCCCAACCGATCATGTTGCGATCGCAACCCGTCGTGGAGGTGATCTCCTTACGATCTCCACCCTTGTATGGATCGGGAACGACGTCTTTCATCTTGCCGTCCAGATCGAACAACGTCAGGTTGTCATACTGACCTTTGACCAGACCCAGCGAAGCCACGGCCGGGTTGCCCGCCTGCGTCAGATTACGCGGATCGCCCCACTTAAGACCGAGCTCAGCCATTTCGGCTTTAGGGGTCCATGTGCTTACATCAGTGGTCTGACTCAGCGGCTGGCCAGCCGTAAACGTGTCCGGATTCGGCGAATAATCACGGGGCTGAGCGATAAGCCCCGAAATCGCCGCATCACCCGGATACGACTTGAGGTATTTCGACATCGACATCGAGTACCAGTCGTACACCCCGCGCCAGTCGGATTCCCACCAACTGTGTGTCTGGAACAGACCGACGGTCGGTGCGCCGTAGATGTCCCGTGCCGCTTCCGCGTTCAGATCACCCAGTGCTCCGGTTCCGTTGCCTTCGAGTACCAGAAGGGAGCCTTCACCCATGTGGAGCGGGTTGAAGTTCTGACGGATGAGCGACCAGATATAATTGTCCACCCCGGCTCCACCCGGATCGTCCTCGTCAAACATCGTCGCCATGCCCTGATATACCCGAGGACCGTACGGCGGCCTATTGCTACGACCGGAGGCGATCAGGTCTTCGGGAACCGCACGCGGCATGATATCGACAAAGAAACCCGTAGGCGCCTTGTCATCACCACCGACGTTTTCGTTGATGTTGTTCGAGTTGGGATCGAGACCCGTCGGAATGTCGAAGTCGTAGTTGAACACCATTGTAAAGTTCTTGACTACGACACCCTGCTCTACGCGGTTGCCGTCGTTGTTTACATCGACGTTCCCGGTCACATTGAGAACGTGACGCATCAGGATAAAGTCGTTGGTGTGGTTGTAGCCATAGCTAAAGCTGTACGACTGGCGTTTGAGGTTGATTCCGACGTTGTTGAAATACTCGGTCTCCGTGATAAACGGTTCCCGGTAATTACCG
>VGJU01000245.1 GCA_016867335.1 Candidatus Zixiibacteriota bacterium
AAGGCTCCAGGACGGCCCGGCGATCCGACGAACCGTACAAGTTCCTGGCGGCGATATCCGCCTCTTCGGCCGCCTGATTACGCAACTGGGCCGCCAGCGCAATCGCCACAGCCATAGGACCGCCGCTCTCCCATGTATACACCTCTTTGTCCAGTGGATCGAAATCGTATACCTCCTCGTAGCCGCCGTCGAGGAAAGCGTTTATGGCCCCGTTCATGATTTCGACCGTATCAGCTTCGGTCAGAAAGGGAAGCCCAGGATCGACCCCGGCGCGGAGACTGTGGTCTCTCATCAGCCGACTTCCAAACGCATGAAACGTACTGATCGGCGCGCCGGCAAGGTCCATGCGGTTGTAGCGCAGACCGGCGTCGGAAACCGCCCGAAAGATACGGGCACGCATCTCGGCGGCCGCCTGCTCGCTAAAAGTCAGCACCAAAATCTCGTCGGGATGCAACCCGCCGATGGACAGCATCTCCACGTACCGACGCGATACAACTTCCGTCTTGCCGGTTCCGGCTCCGGCCACGATCCGCACCGGCGCATCGAACGGTGCTTCTATCGCACGCTGCTGGGCAAGGTTGGGAGCGATCATAAAGAGGCTCGAAGCATGAAAGATTTTCTTGTACGGTGCTTACAAATCGACATTTATGCCACGGGAACAGGCGGTGCGAAAACCGCAAAATCGGCAGTGAAAACCTGGAGTGGCCAGATACGGACTTACGGTCAGGGTGCTCAATATGGTTGTCAATTCCTCACGTATGCGCCCCTCCAGCACGGCTGTCGGAACCGTTCCCTTTTTGTAGTCTACCTCTCCCGGCTTTGTCAACGTCACCGAGCGGACCGATTCGGCGGTAAACGTTCCTCGGTTTGTTTTTCCGAGACGATCCAAATTGATATAGGTAAGCGTCCGGGGAAAGGCGTTTATGTCGGAAACACCGCTTTTGAGCGCCATCGCGTAAATCGGAAGTTGATAGTCCGACACGGGCGTTTCCCGATTTTCCGGCAGAAATTTCCCGATCTGTACGGCAACCGAGTCCGCACCTGCCGATCCGGTTTTGTAGTCGATCACGTCGTAAAAAACACCCTTGTCGTTCGAGACCTCGTCGATCCGGTCGATACGTCCGGTCAGCCTATAGTCGTCCACATAAAAACGGAAAGACGTTTCGAGCAGGATAGGGCGGCGCTGGGCGCGGTCGGGGCGGATCAAAGTCTCGTATTCCGCCCACAAACGCGCCACACGCTCTACCGATCGACGGGTCGCCTTTCGCTGGAGCGCGGGACCGAAATACCCGGCCCAGGGTTCGTCCGCTACAAAGGTTCCGCCGCCGGGCAGTTCAACGGTAGCGCCTTCCCATGCGGCTTCCAGCGCCGTCAGCACGCGCCGGACGAGCAAGTCGCCGTCGTCGAGCCAAGAGAATCGCGGCACAGCGCGAAGATCCACCTCGGTCGTCTGGCCATTGCCAAGACCGGCGCAGAGTATCGTATGAAACAGCGAACCGCGACGCATCGGTCCCGGTGCCTCGTCGCTGTCCACATGGAGTACGCGGTCATAGTAGAACTGGAGCGGACAACGCAAGTAAGTCCGTACCTGCGAGGCCGAATACACGGCGGCGTGGACCACCCGCTCCCCGGTGTCTGTGACGGGCGGATCGGGAGCGGATGGTTCGGAACTGCCGTTTTCCGGGTCTGTAGCGTGGTCGAGCCGCCACAAGATCTCGCGGTCCACCCGTAGACGTCCATGTCGGTCGATTTCCCCGTCAGCACCCAAAAGCCGCTCGAAAAACGGCGACGGCAACTGTAGCTGTCCCACAGCACTATGACGGCTTACGGAGAGCGTCAGACATTCGGTTCCTCGACTCAACCAGGTCACCAGCCGGCGCATCTCGCGCTCGATCCACGCTTGTCGGTCCCGGCACGCAGGTAAGGCCACCGAGCGTCCGTCGGCAAACAACGCGGGCAGGGCAGACTCTTCGACGATCTGAAAAGGGCGCTCGACGCGGGGTGACGTATTTTCGGATAAACCAGTCACGTAACAGACTCGCGTCAGCACCCCTTCGACGGTATTTCCATCCACGATACGAACCCCGGAACAGGGAGTTTCCGTTTCGCCAAGATCGCACAACCGCTCGACAAACGCCAGTGTCTCATTCGCTGGAAGCCGAACTGCCACGCCGGTCGTCTCCATGTCTTGGATATGACCGACCCATACCTCAAAAATTGTTTTCTGCGTTTCTAAAAAATCAGGATCAGCGGACATCCGCCCCACCTGCGCCAACCGGGCAACAGAGGTTTCGATCCATTGCGCCGACAGCTTTTTTTCTTCCGTGCGGGTCAGCAAATCGCGGAGTGTGCGGATTACGGCGGCGGTTTCGTCCGGAAAACGGAGCGTTTCGGGATAATCGGCCTCGCTCAGTTCGAGCAGAGACGTTTCCATCTCTCTCGACGTTTTTTCGAGACGTCGAATATCAAGCGGGTCCAGACCGGCAAGCGGAAGCCGGATCAGCCGATCGAGCGTTTCAAACCGTCTGCCGCGTGTATGCCAGGCGACAAGCAGAAGCCCGGCGGTGATAAAGGGGTTGCGCCGCGCGGCGACGGATGCGGCAAACGGGATGCCGGCGTTTTCAAGACGTCGTTGCAAAAAACCGACATGTCCCACATCCGTGCATATCACGGTGATATCTTCGGGAAGCAACGACGGATCGGACCCGAGTTGCGTGGAGATAGACCGAACCACTGCACTGGTTTCGGCTTCGACCGTCTCTGCCGTCAACAGCGTATGCGTACCATGACGATGCTCCTGTGGCAGCCTGTCCGTATCCATCACACGAAGGATCCCCGTGTAAATCCCCGGTTCTACAAAAGAGGACGGGCCGTCCAGGTGGGCAACCGTTCCGTCGAGCCGTTGGAGCGTTTCCCATACGCGCCGGAGACCGGGGTCGGCATGATGATCGTGACACCACGCGGAGACGGCAAAAATCGCACCTGCGGCGTGGAGCCGTTCTACAAAGGCAAGCTGGTCCGGACGTGCATAATGAAGATCGTCCACTACGATTACGGGAAATCGAAGCATGATACGGTTGAGCACATCGGGATTTTCGAGCAGAGAAAGGACGCGCAGCCCAGCTTCCTGAAAGGTAAGCAGCTTTTCCCGACGGCACGTATCTATGTATGCGGCGTAGATACGTGCCAGTTCGTCGTCGGAGAGTTCGTCGGAATCCAAGTCGAATCGGGTCCGATGAGCGGACAGCCAGTCAAAAATGCGTGTGGTTTCCTCGACCGCGCCCGGTGCATCGTGGTATCGCGCCCACAACGGCCCGGCAACGGTTTTCCACGCCGCCCGCACGACCAACGACCGGGCTGGTGCGCTGATCGGTTTTGCGTCTTTGGCAAGACCGGTCTCACGGAAAAACGCGCCAAGCAGGTCAAAGACAAAACGCTGCATGGTGACGATTTGTATATCCCGTCTGTCGGCCACATGTTGGGCATAGCGAGCAACGTTTTGGGCATGCATCTCGTAGAAGGTCAAAAAAAGCGGAGGACGCCGGGGCGTCAGATCAAGACAAACACGGAGAAGCCCATCTGTCTTTCCCGTAGACGGCCCGCCGAGATATACGTAAGGATATGGGCCGTGCATGACAAGGCTCCGTCGTAGACCATGCCGTTTTACACCCAGGCAGGTTGGGTTGTACCATCGAGAAACTTGTTTGGAAATGGCGGTCGTTGGTGCTTGGACCGTTCGGCAGGCTGACGGCTCAGCACGAACGGTTGGCATAGACAGACGTATACGGGCGAGTTTGAAACCCCCCACTACACATGTGTCATCCAGTCCGGCCAGTCGATGGTAGCGCCATCGCATCCCGCCTGCGCCACTTTTCGGATGGTGGAGAGGATGTCGCGTTCCGTACCGGTTAATCCCCAGACACGCACTTCGGCGACCACGTCGTGCGCCCGACGGACGGCAAGCGGTGTTACGGAATCGGCGCGGGGACAAAGCTGAAACAGGTCGAGCGCCGACGCCTTCTGGAGCGAATGCGCGTCGATCTCCTGGATAAGCCAGCCCAGCCGGGCGGACGGCGATGTCCTTCTCATACGGCGCAGCATTTCGTAGGAAAAGGACGTGATGATACAACAGTCTTGCAACGCGTATCGCTCAACCGTCTCGGATACGACTTCAGGAAGTTCGGCGGCTGTGCCTTTGAGTTCCAGATGGTACGTAAACTGTTTTCCGAACGTTTCGAAAAGCTGGTCGAGCGCCAGCATTTTTTCTCCGGCATACAGAAACGGAGAAAACCAGCGCCCCATATCGCGGTCCAGCAGGTCTTCGGCGGTCAGTTGCTCGACCGTTTCGGGACCGTATCCGTACCGTTCCAGCGTGGTGTCGTGACATAGCACCACACGTCTGTCGGTCGTCAGCTGCGTATCGGTCTCGATTTCCTGTGCGCCCATGTCGAGCGCAAGTTGAAAGGCGCGACGCGTGTTTTCGGGTGCATAGGCGGATGCGCCGCGATGCGCGATGATGCGAAAATGGGCGGGAACGGGAACGGGCGGGAGCACGAGAAACTCGAATGCGCCGTCAGGGTGCGTAGGAGATGCGATAAATCATGTCGGCTTGATCATCCGAAACAAGCAGCGCACCGTCTGGCATGACCAGCACGTCAACAGGGCGGCCCCATGCTTCTTCGCCTTCAAGCCATCCTTCGGCAAACGGCTCGTACGAGACAGGTTCGTTGCCGTTTAGCTTTACCTGGGTTACGCGATATCCGATTTTGCTGTCGCGGTTCCATGAACCGTGTTCGGCGACAAATATCTGGTTGCGGTAGAGTTGAGGAAACTGGGTTCCCGTGTAAAACCTCATACCAATGGCGGCGACATGCGGACCGAGTTCCTGCGCAGGAGGCACGGTGGTCTCGCGTGCTCGGCGCGAGCCAAACGCAGGGTCGGCGATCGTCTTGCCGTGATGATATGGAAAACCAAAATGCAGTCCGGCGGTCGGCGCGTGGTTGAGTTCGTCCGGTGGAATATCGTTACCCATCAAATCTCTGACGTTGTCGGTAAACCAGAGTTCCCCGGTTCCCGGATGCCAGTCGAACCCTACGGTATTTCTCACGCCGGAAGCAAATATCTCCAACCCCGAACCGTCGGCGTTCATCCGCATGATGCTGGCAAAACGTGGGTCGTCCTCTTCGCATACATTGCACGGCGCACCGACGGGGACATACAGTTTGCCGTCCGGCCCGAAACGGATAAACTTCCACCCATGATGTCGTTCCGACGGAAACGTGTCGTTGACGATCACGGGTTCGGGCGGATTGCCCAACCGGGTTTCGATGTCGTCATAGCGACGCACACGGTTTACCTCGGCCACGTACAGCGCGCCGTCCCGAAACGCTATGCCGTTCGGCATAATCAGGTCTTTGGCAAGCGTAAACAGCGTGTCGGTGTCCTGATCACCATCCGTATCACGCAGGGCATAGACCGCGCCCTCGCTGCGCGTGCCGACAAACAGCGTACCGTCCGTGCCCAGTGCCATCGACCGGGCGTTGACCACCCCGGTGGCGTATACCTCTATCTTGA
>VGJU01000246.1 GCA_016867335.1 Candidatus Zixiibacteriota bacterium
AATCGTATCAGGGCAAGGCGCCCAAGACCATGTCTACCGTTTTGCCTGGACCTTCCCTCTTTTACTGTCCCGGTACGACCCTAATGTTCTGTACGCCGCCGGTAACGTCATTTTCCGTACCGACAACGAAGGCGACTCGTGGGAAGCCGTAAGCCCCGACCTCACCCGCGCCGACATCTCCCGGCTTGGGCCCTCCGGCGGTCCGATCACCCGCGACGCCACCGGCGCCGAGACCTACTGCACCGTTTTCGCGCTCGCCGAATCCCCACACGCGCCCGGCGAACTGTGGGCTGGAACCGACGACGGTCTGCTCCATATCACCCGCGACCACGGCAAGACATGGACCGCCATCACCCCACCCAGCTTGCCCGAATGGTCGCTGATCCACAAGATAGACCTCTCGCCGCATACCCCCGGAAAAGCCTATGTAGCCGCAACACGCTACAAATTGGACGACTACCGCCCGTATCTGTACAGCACCCAAGACTATGGAAAGACGTGGCGGACGTTGAGCGGGACGTTTCCCGAAAGCGAGATCACCCGTGTCGTCCGCGAAGATCCGGCACGAGCGGGACTTTTGTACGTGGGCACGGAAACCGGACTGTATTTCTCGACCGACGACGGTGGCGCGTGGCAACGGATGGAAAGCAACCTGCCGATCGTGCCCATCTACGACATGATGATCCGCGACAATGCCCTGATCGTCGCCACGCACGGTCGTTCGTTCTGGGCGCTTGACGATCTTTCTCCGCTACGTTCGCTCGATGAGACCGCTTTGGCCGCGCCCGCGCATCTGTTTCCACCACACCCGGCGTATCGCCGCTGGATTAACGCCACCGAAAGCTGGTTTCACACCCCCGGACGTCAGTATTCGATTTCATTTGGCGGACAGGCCGCGCATTTCTCCGAGATAAACGCCCACGGCGAGCGGGTCTCGCGTATGCTCGACGCCGGAACCAACCCACCGTCCGGCGCGGTGATCTACTATCATCTTAACACGACCGAAAATATTTCACTGACCCTGCTGGATGCCCAAGACCGAGAGATCAAGACGTTTACGCCTCGCCCCGCCGATACGCCGGCGACCTCAAAAAGCCGTTATCTGTCCGTCAAAAACGGGCTTAACCGGTTTGTCTGGGACATGCGCTATCCCAACGCCGTTCGTCCCGAAGGCGAAGAAGAAGGCGATCCCAACGGCATGCTCGCCGTTCCGGGGCGGTATCGGGTAAAACTGGTTGTCGGCGAAACGGTTTGCATCCAACCATTGGACATACTCCCCGACCCACGTATCTCTACCACACCCGAACAGTTTGCCGCACAGTTTGCGCTCTGGCAACGGGTCCATGACCGGCTTTCCGAGGCCAACACCGCCATCGACCGGCTCCGGCGCATCCGTCGGCAGACGGGCGAATGGAAACGGCGGATCGCCGAACAGGGCGACGCGCCTCGCAAAGACGAGTTGCTTGCGGTTATAGAAACGTTGACCGAAAAATTGGATGCACTCGAAAAAACGCTACTCCAAACCGAAGGCAAGCCGGGGTTGTGCCGAACACACGAAATTCGTGACAAGTTGGCGGTGCTGATCGAAGACATCGCCAGTGCCGACGCCGCACCGACCCGGCAGATGTACACGGTCTTCGAACGGCTCGGCGCGCGGCTCGACGAACGGCTCCACACGCTAAACGCCATCGAAACGGACGATGTGGCGGCGCTCAACCGTTTGATCCGCGACGCCGAACTCGAAGGAATCGCATGAACCTTATCGATCGTTTTCGCGGTCTTGCCGCGGGCCGCATGATCACCCTGGCGGGCGTGGGACAGCGACATGGAATTCCGGCCAAGGAAGCCGATGCCGGCTGGCCTATGGGCGTAACCCGAAACCCCGGCGGAGATCTGATCGTCGTCGATTATCAGTGGAATCGTATCTGGCGTATCGACCGGGACGGCATCCTGCATCCTTTTGCTGGAGATGGCATTCCCGGTAACTCAGGCGATGGCGGCCCGGCAAGCGAAGCTCGGTTTTATTGGCCCCACGATCTGACGCAAGATCGGCACGGCAATCTGTATCTGTCCGATCTCGGTAACTACACCATCCGCCGAATCGACGGCAAAACGGGCGTGGTAACCCGCGTGGCGGGCAGCGGCGCGTTGGGACGCGGCGGTGACGGCGGTCCGGCCATCGACGCCGAACTCGACTGCACCTGTGGTGTGGCCGTAGATGCCGGCGGTCATCTTTTTCTTGCGAGCGAGTGGATGAACAACATACGCCGGGTCGATGCCCGCACCGGCATCATCGAAACCGTTTTCGGACAGATCGCCCGTCACTATCCCTCGGAACACGGCAACAGCCGTCCTTTTGCCGGACCGGGGCTTGCGTTGGGCGGCTATCACGGCGATGGCGGTCCGGCACGTGACGCGGGGTTTTTTCATCCGGAACATTTGGCGTTCGACTCCGCCGGAGCTCTGTACGTGTGCGACAACTCGAACGACCGTATCCGAAAAATCGACATGAAAACCGGGATCGTCACCACCATATTGGGCACGGGTCAACGCGCATCCAACGGTGACGGCGGTCCGGCGGTCGAAGCCAGCGTGCTTATGCCGGATGCGATCTGTGTAGACGCGCACGACAACCTGTATGTCGGTGAAAAGTACGGTTTTCGTATCCGCAAGGTGGACCGCCGTACGGGCATCGTCCGGACATTGGTGGGTACGGGCGTGCCGGGGTTTGGCGAAGAGGGATTACACGGTTCGATCACCCGGTGCAACTCGGTCGAGTCGGGTATCTGCGCCGATCCGGACGGGACGGTGTTCTGGGGCGACTGTTCGGGCAGGTTGCGGCGATATGACGGGACGACCGGTATTGTCACGACCGTGTTGGGCGGTACAAGCGTACACGACGGAGAGACGGCGGACCGGGCATTTTTGAACGGCCCCGGCGGTCTGTCGGTAGGCCCGGACGGTCATATTTATATCACGGACGCATGGGCACAGCGGGTTCGGGCCATCGATCCGGCTACAGGCGTCATCCGCGCCGTTGCCGGAACCGGCGCGCGCGCCTATGGCGGTGACAACGGTCCTGCCATCGAAGCGCATCTCGGCAATCCGCAGGACATATCCGTGGACGCCGAAGGCCGCGTCGTCATCGCGGATCATCGTCACGGCCACGTCCGCCGGGTGGACCGGGACGGTATCATCCGTAACCTCGCGGGTGCGGCGTTCCAGTGGGACAAAGGCGATGGCGGTCCGGCGATACAGGCGTGTCTTGTCAACCCAGCCTCCGTAGCGCACGCGCCCGACGGATCCGTCTTTGTCGGCGATGCCGTAGGCCGCATCCGCAAAATCAACGCCCAAACCGGTATCATCACAACCGTTGCGGGTGTCGGACGGTCGGGACTTACCGGTGACGGAGGACCGGCGACAAAGGCCAAAATCGGCAACCCCGTGGCGCTCTGTTTTGATCGGCATGGACATCTGTATGTTGCCGACGCCGTGTATCACGTCATCCGCCGCGTGGATGCCGAGTCCGGCACGATCACGACTGTGGCGGGTTGCGGCGTCGCCGGTTTTTCGCCCGACGGGACACGTGCGACCGATGCGCGGATTTGCGCGCCGTGGGGCGTGGCGGTGGACCACGCGGGAGGCGTGTATTTCTCCGATTCGAAAAACAACCGTGTGCGGCGCATCACGGAAAACGGCGCGCTGGAGACCGTGGTCGGAAATGGCGTTCCGGGTGACGCAGGAGACGAGGGGGCAGCGACCGAAATGCGGCTCAACGAACCCCACAGCCTGTGTTTTTACGGGGATGACCTCCTGCTGGTCGGCGATCATCTCAACAACAAAATCAGAGCGGTTAAACTGAAGTGTAAAGGATGAAGTATAAAGTGTGAAAATACAGTTGCCGTTGTTGGTATTTCAAACCTTCACTTCACACTTCATAAGGAGAATCCCATGCATAAAATCCTGACTTTTTTGACGCAGAATACAAACAAACCCGATCTTGGTCTGCTGATCGTCCGGGTAGGGATGGGGTTGAGCATGGCGCTATTTCATGGGTGGGGCAAAATATCCGCGCCCGACCGGTGGGTGCAGATCGGCGGAAACATGCAACGGTTTGGCATCGACTTTGCCCCGGCATGGTGGGGATTTATGGCCGGGTTTTCCGAGTTTGTCTGCTCCCTGCTTATCGCCGTCGGTCTTTTCTTTCGTCCCGCTACCTGTCTGCTCGGATTTACCATGTTCGTCGCGGCGGTCCGGCATCTTTCCCTGCCGGCGGACGATCCGGGCGGCGGATTTAGCGGTGCCTCGCACGCGCTCGAATTTCTCGTCGTCTGTATCGGGCTGTTGTTGTCCGGCCCCGGCAAATACAGCCTCATGCCGGGGAAAAAGGTATGAGGCGTCCGGTTGTCTTCCTGCACACAGGGCTGTGTGTCGTCTGCGGTTTTCTGTTTTGTCTTTTGTGTCGGACCGGGACCGCGTGGGCCGCACCGGAAACCGTCTACACCATAGATTCCTCCGGAAGCCGAATGACGGTATACGCCTATCGTGGCGGTCTGTTTGGGCGTTTCGGTCATGACCACACCATTGCCATGCAGACGTTCAAAGGGAGGGTTCGCATCACCGATGGCGAGTTCGTTCCTGCCGATATGGAGTTGGTAGTCGAGACGGCCTCGCTCAAAACGATGGACAAGATCAGCGACGCCGACCGAATAAAGATAGAAACCACGATGCATCAGGAGGTGCTGGAAACCGTCCGATTTCCGGAAATTCGGTTTCAGAGCATCACTGTGGTGACGGATGGACGCAAGACGGGGGAGCGGACGGTTTTTATTATGGGCATGCTCACGTTACATGGCATAAGCCGTCCTACCGTCATCGAAGCCACCGTGACCGTGACCGGAATTGTGTTGCGCGCCGCAGGCACGTTTACGCTCGACCAAAGGGATTACGGGATCAAACCCGTGTCTGTGTTTGGCGGCGCGGTAAAGGTAAAAGAAGAACTCAAACTCACCTTTGATATTATGGCGCGGCGCGGCGCGGGGTGAGGACCGTCCAAACGGAGGCGTTGCAGATAGCCCCCGACTTTCGGATCACGTCACGCAACATCGAACAGGAGCATGGCATGACCGCAACCCTGATCGCGTTATGTACGACAACCTGTGTCGGTGTCCTGATGGCCGCCGGTCTGCTTATGGCGGGAGATACGCTTCAGACCGAAAATATACCGGGTGGAAACGACATTTCGGGACAACTTGCTGCGGATGCCGAGATAACGGAGATTGCCCGTCATTTGCTGGACGCGCGTCGGCAGCGGAAAACTTCTCACGCGCTTTCGATGCTGTTTCCGGACATGACCCGGCAGGAAGCGTATGACATTCAGATGCTCACCATGCGGGATGACGAGTGTACGGATCGGCGTGTGGGCTGGAAAATCGGATATACCCGTGTGCTCGATCCCCAAACGCCGCCGGATCCGGTGTTTGGCTACGTGATGGGCGAGAATGTGTACCGGAGCGGAAGCATCGTTTCTCCGTCAGATCACGTAAACGGTACGACGTTTATCGAAG
>VGJU01000247.1 GCA_016867335.1 Candidatus Zixiibacteriota bacterium
TGTTTTTCCGCTCGATCCCGGCGAAAAAAGACGCATCGTGGCGTTCGATCTTGTCCCGCAATATCCCGGTATCGTCCATGATGCGGTGGCCTATCTGACCGATACGCCGCCCCGGAAAACGCCCCTCTCGCTGGCCGATACAGACGCAAAACGGATCGTGGGGGTATGGCTTCCCGGTCTGCCTCGGTCGATTACCACCCCGGAAGCCGGACACGACGTTTCGGCACGGTATCTTGCGATGCGTGTGCATTACCGAAAAAACTGGCGCGACGAGCGTACAACACGGACGGACCGGAGTGTCGCCGGTCTTTATTTTTCCCGGAGCCGTATCCCCCAAACGATTCGGACGAAGGTGCTATGGGCACAGGGAAAGACGGGCGAACGGACGGTTTTGGCGGAGCGTCGTATAGAGCGGGACACCCGGTTGCGGAGCGTCGTATTCGGGATGGGGGGGGGAGGCGTTTCGGTCGAGATCGCTCTTCGGCTTCCGGACGGGTCAGCCATCGGTCTGTTGCGGGTTGCGCAGTACGATCCGGGTTGGCCGGTGCGATACGAGTTTGCCGAGCCGGTGTCTCTTCCTTCCGGGAGCCGGGTGATCGTGACCGGTTTGTTTGGAGGAACGACGGAAACGCCGCGGATGGCTGTGTGGATCGACCATGAAGGATAGGCAGCAAAGTGCCCATGGCTCAGGGGGAAGGCGAGAACACCGTATCGCATCGGCGACAACGATACAGACGGTTGTGTCCTCGGTACGAAGTTTAGAAGTCGTCCCACCACCGTCCGAATATAGACTTGAGAGTTCCGCAGGAGGGGCAGAAAAGCGAGCGCGGACGGCGGCGCGTGGCGGAAGAGACCGTTGTCGCTCTGTCGAACAGCAAATCGTTCACAGGACCGGCGCGGTCCCAGAATAGATGATTGCAACGGTGACATCGATAAAGATAGAGGCCGGGATGTAGCCATCTCGTCAGCCGGGCGCGCCGCCGGGCATGGGATATGTCGCCGCTTTGACAGGAAGGGCAGTGCCGGGAAGAGATTATAGACATTCAGATAAAGAATTGGGATGCCCGCTTGCGCGGGAATGACAGGGAGGAGGGAAGCTCTGGTGATAAGATTCCAAACACATTATCTGAACATCTATCGTATCGTTACTCTCGATAAGGTTGACGATTGCGGTACAAAGAGAGTCTGCCCTCAAATTGCGTTCGGTCGTTTCGATCCGAGACCAGCCGAATGGCTTCCTGCATATCGGCTATTGCCGCATCAAAACGATCGGCCGCGGCATAGGCGGCGGCGCGGGTATCCAACAGGTGGGGATCGGGCTGTTTTGCAAAACCGATAGCCTGTTCCGCGAGCCTGACCGCCTCATCAGGGTCTGGCCCCCCCTGCACACGCTGTGTGGCATAAATCCATGCCAGATTGGCCAGAGGTCCCGGCTGTTCCTCGTTAAGTCGAAGCGATTGTTGGTAAAACTCGATGGCTTTCTCGCGTTGTCCTTGCGCCATGAGCGCGTTGCCCAGATTGTTATACGCATCGGAAAGCTCGGGATAATACTCTATCGCCGCTTCGAAGGCAGCCATCGCTTCTTGCATCCGGTTTTGTTTGGCTAATTGGAGACCTTCGGTATTTTTTTCGAGTGCTTGGGCATGTCGAAGACGAAGCTTGGCGTCCACATACTGATCGTCGTGGGTAACCGCATCCGCATAGTGCGCGATGGCGGAAGCCAGATCCCCTTTTCTTTCCATGACCACCCCCAACTGATAGTGGGCAACCGCAAGGTCCGGCTCATCCTTTAGCGCCTGGACCAGATAATCATGCGCCTCATCGGCTTTGTCGGTCTGTAACAAAACCCCTGCCAGATTGGTCCGTGCTATGGCAAAGGTACTCATTGCCTTCAAGGCGGTGGTAAATTCGGCACGGGCGCGTCTTAAATCTCCACGTTTCATGGCGATAAGACCTAACTGATTATACATCTTCGCCGCCAACTGCTTGTAGGTGACCCCTTTCAAAGCGGTGCGATACGTCTGCTCGGCGGCTTCGTCCTGATTGAGATTCTGCAACGCATAACCGAGGTTGTACAGCGTTCTCGAATCGTCCGACCGGAGGTCCATGGCTTGGCGATAGTGGTCCAGCGCCTGTTTGGTCTGCCCCGTATCCATATAGGCACTACCCAAGTTGACACGTGCCCGATGGTTGTTAGGATAGATGTCCAACACGCTTTCCCACAGGGCTATAGGGGAATGATACGCCGTATTTCGTGCGATGGTTGTCGCGGTCCATGCTCCGGCGACAAGGACAACAAGCCCTGTCTGGACAGCCACGGAGATGTTTCTATCGAGCGGAAGCCGTTTCAAGGCAAACCATCCCGCAATGACGATCACTGCAAGCATTGGCGCCAAGGGGAGATACATACGGTGTTCGACCGCCAGATCGTGAAGCGGGATAAAACTCGATGTAGGGGAGAGGATCAGAAAGAAAGCGACGCCTGCAAAGCCTATGGGCGGGTGTTTGACAAGCGCCCATGCGGACGCGGCGAGCAGACCGACGATGAGAAGTCCGGGGCCTATGACCTGCATGGCGGTTGCGGCGACACGCCATTCGTAATCCAGACACAACGGATGCGGCCAGAACACCAAGGTTAAATAGTGCAGGATGACACCGGGCTGACTGACGACGTATTGCGCGGGTGACAATCCGGGAACCCCGAAGCCCGCGCTTGCGATGATTGGATTGCTCTCAGAACCGGCGAACAGGGGTTTCAACAATACCGGCAGTACATTTACGGACAGCCATACGATACCGGGCAAATAGATCGCCAGATACATGATTCCGCGTTTGCGGATCATCTCTTTCCATGACTTTGACAAAAATATCCGGTCATACAACGGGATGACCACAAGCGCCGTAGCCATGATTTCCTTTGACGCGGCGCCGAGCGTAAAGGCAAGAAACGCCCAGACAAACCACAGCCAAGCACGCTTGGAGCGAGTAGAGCGTATCACGCAATAGAGACAGACGAGGTACAGCATCCCCATCATCGACTCGCCGCGTTGTACGATATAGGTGACGCTCTGGGTTTGCAGGGGGTGAACCAGCCAGAAAAGCGCGACGACAAACGCCAGCACCGACGCTTGTCCGGTCGTGAAATATGTTTCAAGCCGGGCTGAACGCAGCGTCAGACGAACAGTGCCAAACAGCGCCAAGCCGGCGAGGATATGAATCGTGACATTAACCAGATGATAACCGAATACATCAAGACCGCCCCACGCGTAGTTTAACGCAAGCGTAAGCCGAAGCAGGGGACGTTGAGCCTGCAACAGCATCGGCCATAGATCGAACAGACGCACGGAGGAATCTTCGACGATGATTTTGAGATCATCGAAGACCATAGCGCCTGAAAAGCTGTTCCAGTAGGCCATCAGGCCGAAAAGAACAAGTCCTGCGGGTAGCAGTCCGGATATTCGGCGAGAAAGAGAGGAGAGGTTGGGTTCCATGTTCCTATAGAAGAGAAAACGGCGGTAAAAGAGGTGTTGTTCTTACCCTTTTACCGCCGTTTCGTTTTAGCTACTGTTTCTCAGGTGACGGTCGCATTCCAGCCGTTACTTTAGCAACGTGATCCGCTTGGTATCGCTAAATCCCGTGCTGGAAGTCAAACGATACAGATACACGCCGGTGGAGAGCGAGCGCCCTGCGGCGTTGACGGCGTTCCATGTGACCTGATAACGTCCGGGTGTCTGTACCTGATCGACGAGCCGAATGACTTCCTGACCCAGCAGGTTGTACACCGTCAGCGTGATGTGCGCCTGTTGAGGTACTTCGTAGGAGATCGCCGTGCTCGGGTTGAACGGGTTGGGAGAGCCGTTTTTCAGGGCAAAGCGCGTCGGCAACCGGGTGCCTTTGGTAAACGATTGCTCGGTCGCACCAAAACTGATCGGCATAGCCCGAGAATACTCGTTCGACAGCGTGAGGTCCGTAAGACGGATGATGGCATTGCTATCGCCGAGCAGGGTGACCGGGATCAGCAGGGTAGGCGTGACGCCCGTACCGATTCCCTGATCCTTTGACATGCTGACGACGATCACCTGCATTTTGCCATCCACGACCTCGCTGTCGAGGATCAGATGTTCGGGGTTGCCCTCTACAAAAGGCGTTCCGACGGACATGGCTTTGGGGTCGAAGGTAAACGTCGCATGCGCGCCGGCTACCATGTCTGCGCCGTTGAGCAGTACAGGCACCACCGCTTGGCCGTCACCCCGAACCGTAATCGCCCCAAGATTTACCGTAACCGGATTGCTTGTAACCTTTTGGTTGGGGCCATAATAGATATCGCGGCCCAAAATGATGTTCACGATACCCACGACGTCTGTGACGTTTATCTCGCCATCATTGTTGACATCTGCGGCAGCGAGAATGGCCGCTCCTTGGCCTTCGAGGTTCCCCAGCACAAACCGAATCATCCGCACGACATCCCGGATATCGAGGACGCCGTCTCCGACCCCCAGATAAGGGCTAATGTTTACATCGCCGGGTAAAACGAAGGTGATTTGTCCATTGATATATGCAGTGCCCAATGTTTCGTCTTCTTCTTCTCCTGTTATGATGACCCCGGAGGCTGTTACATTTCCTCCTCCCAACGTAGGCGTACCTACAACACCACCCCAACCGGTACCACCCAAAAACTTTATATGTGCCACCACGACGCCATCTTCATCGATCGGAAATACCGCGCTTGCTGAGTCATTGTCATCGGGGTCATCTAGCCTTGGATAAATGAGTACCCGGATGTTGTAGATCGGATGTTCCGGTATATAATAGTCCGACATTACCTCGTAATCCAAGGTAAAATGATCTGCAAGGGCCGCGTCTATTTCGATATCATCAAACGTTGCTACCACCGGTAAAGTCCCAATCCCGGTCTGTGGCCCCGAACTGTGCAGTGAGACATAGAGGTCAAACTGTACACCCGTTGCATTTACCATGGTATTGGATGGGACGTTTTCACCGCGTTCCAAGCGGACGGGCATGGAAAAAGGTCTACCTACGGCGGTAAAGACGTCTTCCATCCTCAACACCGCCGTAGACAGCACTTCCGAACCTGAATGGTAGGCGATGGAACTGGCGGAAGCCGGTTTGGGCGCGGCGGCGCTTTCGCCGTCCATCCAGTACAAGGCGGCATGCGCCGGCTTTCCGACAAGCCCGGATAGCGCAAGCCCCATGACGAGGGTAAATAAACCATTAACGAGTCTAACCATACCCGTCTCCTTTCAATGCGATGAAACTTGAAAATTGCCGGCGACCGTTTCTTGACGGCGTGGCACAGATACTTTAGTATAAAAACGATGTGAAATCTCATACCGACAGGGCCGTAAAACGAGACATGAAGCTTTAATGAGATAATCTATATGCTCATTTTCGCCTTGTCAAGCCTTAATATATTAAAAAGAAATAGCCCGACTGTGATGACGGTCACATATCGAAAAAATTTTCTCGGTTATAGGCAACAGCGCTCCGATGACGACCATCTGGCTGGATTTGCTGTGATTGGTCCGCCCCATCGGCGCGC
>VGJU01000248.1 GCA_016867335.1 Candidatus Zixiibacteriota bacterium
CCTGCATTGCCCGTCCGCCCCCCATACCCTGTTGCATGCCCCTACCTTGTCCACCCTGTGCCATCATCCGGCCCCCTCCCTGCATCATAGCGTCCTGTCGGCCTTGGGGCATCGTCCCGCCGCCCATGCCGGGGCCGCCACCCATCATGCCGCCTTGTCCTTGCATACCGGGGCCGCCTTGTCCGCCACCCATGCCGCGCTGCGCCATGCGTTCACGCATCTGGGCGATGAGCACGCTGTCGGGCACTTCGGGACCGGCGCCCATGCGTTCGCGCATCCGGGCCAGCATTTCGGGGGAAGGGTTCCAATCGGGACCCGGAGGTCCACCCATCATACCGCCGGGACCGCCTTGCCCTTGCATATCCTGCATACCGGGAGGTCCACCCATCATACCGCCCCCCATGCCTCCACCGGATTCGCCCATCGTCCCGCTGCCGGGTCTGCCTTGGCCCTGCATACCTTGCATACCTCCACCACCCATCATGCCGCCACCCATACCTCCGGGGCCGCCTTGTCCTTGCATACCCCCTCGGCCCGCACCGGAAGCCGCTGCCATCCGGTTTTCTTCCGCCCCTGAGGCACCCACGCCGGAGATTTTGTTCATCACGCTGTCCGCGCTCCCCTCGCTGGGTTGCGTAGCGGTAGCGACCGTTGTCTTCGCGGCGCTGTCCGGTTTGGCTTCGCCGGAAAACCAGCCCTTAACCCGGCCCCACAGACTGGTATCGGCGGGTTTCTGCTGAGCCGCCATCATGCCGCCGCCCATACTGGGGCGAAAACGCAACGCCACCGAAGGTACACGCAACACGCCAAAACGCTGATCGATCAAAATCGATACATTGGCCGTCATACCGGGCCGGAGTTTGAGTTCCGGATTTGGCACATCCAGAATCACGGTATAGGTGACCACGTTCTGCACCGTAACCGGCGCAAGACGAATCTGCGCGACCCGGCCTTCGAACTGGTTGTCCGGGTAGGCGTCCACCGTAAAGGTAACGGTCTGGCCTTCTTGGATTTTGCCGATATCGGCTTCGTCGATATTGGTTTCCAATTGCATTTTGCTCAGATCGTTGGCAATGCTAAACAGAGTAGGTGCCTGAAGACTGGCGGCTACGGTCTGGCCGATTTCCACATCGCGGCTGATCACGACCCCGCTGATCGGGGTGCGGATCGTCGCGTATTTCAAATTGACCCTTGCCCGTTCAAGCGCGGCTTCCGTCTGTTTTCTACCTGCCAGTGCCGACTGATACGCAGCTTTACGCTGATCCAGTTCCGCCTCGGAGACGTACTTTTGTTCTAACAGCGCATTGACCCGGTCCAAATTGCTCTTGGCTTCGGAGACCGTCGCTTGGCTCCGCTCCAGATTTGCCTCCGCTTCGGTCACCTGCGCCTGAAGAAAAGTCGGGTCGATCTGGGCAACTACCTGACCCGCCTGAACAAACGAGTTGAAATCGGCATACAACTGGGCGACCGTTCCCGAAATCTGGCTGCCCACCTGCACCGTCTGGACGGCCTTTAGCGTTCCGGTCGCCGTCACCGACATGGTGATGTCGCCACGATCTATCTTGGCCATTCGGTACTGAGAGGCCGCAACTTCCTCCTCCCTGGAGAGCGCCGCAAAAAGCCCCCCTGCGGCCACTACGACCACACCGGCGCCTATGATCCATCGTTTCTTTCTCATGCTCCGCTCCTTGAAAAGTAGTTAGAAGTGTCAAGTTCGAAGGGTAAAGAAGGGCAAAAGCCGCTTCTATGTTCGAAAGGTAAAATCCATATCCGGATCGGTTCCTTCACATCGGTTAGACAACACACCAGACAAATACCTGCGAAAAATCCGGTGGGTAATTGAAAAAAACTTAGGCATCCTTTTTGTCCGATGGTTTCTTTCCCGTGTGTTTATGCTGGAATTTTTATCTTAACCAAGTGATCTCCCATTCTCTAACCTTTTACCGACGGAGAGACACCATGAAAATCGTAGAGGTAGAATTACTTACGGTACACCCGCATATCCGGGCATGGAACCGGGAAGCCCATGCGCTCTATCACGACAATATATGGGAGACGCGCACCGTCATCGTGCTAAAAACCGATACCGGGTTGGAGGGGTTGGCCGAGGTGGTGGGCGAGCCGGACCAGAGTCTCAAAAACACGCTGGACCGCCTGATCGGAACCCATCCGGCGACATGGCTGGCCAGCCGAGAGATCGTGATCGGTCTTGCACCCGCGATCTACGATCTGGTCGGCAAAGCCAACGACATTCCCGCGTATCACCTGTTCGGACCCAAAGTGCGTTCGTGGATACCGGTATCGCACTGGACCGTCTCTCAGACGCCGGCCCGGATGGCCGAAGAAGTGCGGCAGGCGGCGGAAATGGGGCATACATGGATGAAATACCACACCTGTCACCTGCACAACGTCATCGACCAAACCGAGGCGATGCAGGCCGTTGCGCCGAGAGGGTTCAAGATTCATTACGACGTAAATTTCGACAACACGGTGGAATCCATCGTAGGGCTGGACCGGGCGCTTTCGAAATACCCGGTAGCCGGGCTGATCGAAGATCCGCTACGCACACACGACATGACCGGCTATCGTCTCTTACGGCAAAAGTGTGTCCTGCCTATCGTTTTTCACCACGCGCCACTCGGAGGGCGGGAAGTTTTTCTCGAAGCGGCGGACGCCTACATGCTCGGTCATGCCGACGTGGGAGTGACCGTCGCGGCGGCCGGGCTTTTCGAGGGGGCCAATGTACCTTTTATGACGCAAAACGTGGGGGGGACCATCACGCAGGCGTTTGTGGCGCACATGGCCGCCGCTTTCGAGATGGCGACGCTTCACCATGTGACCGGCGCATGGCTTTGGGAAGACGATGTGGTTTCAACCCGGTTTGATGTGGTGGGCGGGCATATCCGCGTGCCGGAAACACCAGGGCTTGGCATTGCGCTGGATCGGGACGCCATAGCTCGGCTCCAAGCGCAGACACCTATCCAACTGCCCAAGGCGCTGGCCCGGATCACCTGTCAGTACGGTCCTGTGGTGTATGCCCGTCCGCCTATCTCGCGCAATCCGCTGTGGGTGGAACGCGATGTACCGGGTGTAGGCGATGGCTATGAACGGCTGGTCGATCAGGATTACTGGTATGACGATGGATCGGCGCGTTTTGCCGATCTGTGGGAACGCGCGGGGAAGGGGGTAGTGATAGCGTAGGGGCGATGCATAGGGGAGTAGGGGCGATGTGTCGCCCCTACTCCCCATCACCGTTATTTGAGCAACGTCATGCGTTTGGATTCGGTGTACCCGGTCCCGGAAATCAACCGGTACATGTATACCCCCGACGACACCGGTTGTCCCGCACCGTTACGCGCATTCCACGTGACCGAATACCGCCCTGCAGGCTGGACCTTGTCCACCAACCGGACCACCTCCTGCCCCAACAGGTTGTACACGATCAGGCTGACATGCATCTGTTGCGGAACCTCGTAGCGGATCTCGGTTGCCGGGTTGAACGGGTTAGGCTGGTTGCCCTTGAGCGCAAACGCCCTCGGAGCGGCCGCGCCCTTGCCCACAGGCTGGCTTGTGTTCCCCCCCGGCATCATCCGTACCGTAGAAGCCAAACGGTCGGAAAGCACCGCCTCGCCCAACGTGAGCACAGCGTCTTGTTCGGTCAGCAGGGTTACCGGGATATAAATCACCGGTGCCCCCAAACCCGGAAGCCCTTGCGCCGAAAGGCTAAGCGCCACGACGTTGAGCGTTCCGTTTTGCAGGTGACTGTCGAGCAAAACATCCTGACCTGCCGCGCTGACCGGTTTTTCTACGCGCAACAGTGCCGGGTCAAAGCTAAAGACAGCCTGCAGACGGACAACGGAGCCTTCGATCGTCACAGGGATAGCGGTCCGGCCATCCGGCAAAACCACCGGAGCGGCAAGAGACAGCGAGGCTGTCCCGGCCAAAGACTTGCCAACCGGCCCGTTTTCGATTCCCAGCAGTTTGTTGACGATGGCAATCGCATCCGTCACGTTGATCACTTCAGGATTTGGGGAGCCTGCCGACTCGATAGCCACGTTCCGTATCTTGAAACCCACTCTGCGCGGATCGGTGGGCAGAGAAAAGCCCTGACGTCCTAAGATTTCGGCCACCAGCACCACCACATCCCGGATGTCGATAGCTTTATCGCGGTTTACGTCACCTGGAATCCCGATCTGTATCGCCCCATTTTCAGAAGAAAACGACGTAAGCAGATTGCCGTCCGGATCGCTCACCTTTAAGGAGCCTCGGACAAAGTCGATCGGGTCTTCCACACCCACCTCTTGACCAGCCGTATAGTTTAGACTCGCCAAGATCACCGGGCTCGTGGAGGGGGCGAGGGTAGCAATACCCGTGGTAAAGACCACCACCCGAAGCGTGCTCTCGGCGACCAGATTGGCTTGTACCTCGAACCCCTGCGGTTTGCCCGTGGCGTAGAGAATCTGTTCCGCCGTGTCTTCCAATTCCGAGTGGTCTACCTTGGACAAGTCGAGATCAAACTGAAGCCCGGCGACATGGCTTTGACCCGTGTTGATCAGCCGGATGTCCAATTTGGGATGCGAATCGCCCGGACGGACAAACACTTCGGCGATTTCCAAGAAGGTGCCCAGTAGGACTTGGGTGCGGAAACCCGTGCCGGTAAAGACGACCCGAACCGTATCTTCGTCCGTATCGTTGCTGGTCAGGATCAGCGTGTCTCTGATGGCGCCCGCTTTGAAGGGTTGAAAGAAAAAATCGATCTCAACTCTATGACCCGGTGGAATCCCGATCGGATCATCGTTGTTTTTTACGTCTACGCTCTTTACAAAGTTGTTTTGGACGTCGTATTCTGCGGCGCCGTCCACATCGATGCCGGTGTCCCTAATACCTTCGCCCTCTACGCTCAGGGTGGCGTTACCCGTGTTGGAAATGGTCAGAGTTCTCGTATCGGAACGCGTGCCTAACTCCGTGTCGCCAAACTCGACCAAGGTCGGAGTCACATCGATTTCGGGTTCGTAGGACGGCGCTTGCGCGATGCCGAAAGCTCCGAAGAGATCGGGCGGGTTGCTGTTCTGTGTGATTCCCACGATCCGCAGTGTGTCTACCTTGCCGCCTGTCATGTTGTACACCGCCCTGCCCTCGCCCACGCCGTCGCTGCCGGCGTTGCCGCTGCCGCCTGAGCCGCCAGTGGGGCTATTTGGGGAGAAGGTAACGTCGCGGAGGGTGATTTTGCCACCTACCCCGTTTTCCGCCCGGTTGAATATCGCGCCGCCGAAGCCGTTGCCGCCGTCGCCTACGTCGCCGTTGTCGCCGGATGCGCTGCCGACGGTGCTGCCGGCGGTGGGGCCGAAGCCGCCGCCGCTGCCGCAGGATGCGGTATTTTTATTCAGCACACAACCGTCCATCGTAAGCGTCGCATCTATATCGTTAAATATTGCACCACCGGCACCCAGACCGCCGCCACCGCCGCCGCCGCCGAAGACGCCGCCGACGCCGTTGCCGCTGCTGCCGCCGCT
>VGJU01000249.1 GCA_016867335.1 Candidatus Zixiibacteriota bacterium
GGGATCGTGGGTGGCCTCCGCCGAGGCGATGTCCCACCACATGCCGTTGGGCGGTAGCAGACGGTATTTTTCCGTCTCGCACACGATCACGCAGGGGCGCGTCTCTTCGCGTGCCTCTTGAAGCGCTTGTCGCAGTTCGTCCGGTGTAGCTACCTGCCAAGCGCGCGCGCCAAGGCTTTTGGCGTTTTGCGCGAGATCGAGTTTTACATAGTCGCCTTCAAGTCGGTTGGAGGCGGCCGTACGGCTCCGGAACTCATTGCCAAACGAACGTCCGGCACGCGCCATCTGCAACGCCCGGATACACTGATATCCATGATTTTCAGAGACGACGACGGTGATTTTCAGCCCCTCCTGGGCCGCGGTCATAAGCTCCGTCGGGTTCATAAGATAGGTTCCGTCACCGATATAGACGTACACCTCGTTGTGCCGGTCCGACATCCTCATGCCGAGTCCGGCGGGGATTTCCCATCCCATGCAGGAAAAACCGAATTCGAGATGACACGCCGCGCCCCGGCTGGCATCCCACAGTTTGAGCAGATCGCCCGGCGGGCTTCCCGCCGCCGCCACGACACAGTCACCATCGCGTGCTTCCTCGTTGAGCGTCCGAAGAAGTTGGGCTTGGCTCATCGCCTCACCCGGATGGTCGCAGTATATCTCCTCGCGGAGCGTTTTTTCCCACGACGCTTTCGCCTCGCGCACCTCGCCGGCATAGCTCGTGTCGGGACGTATACCTGCTTCGATTACGGCCTCGGTCAACGCCGACAGGGCTTCGCGCGCATCCGCCGTGATCGGCAACGCGCCCTGCTTGTACGCATCGTGACCGGCCACGTTGATCCCGATAAATTTTACATCCGGATGCTGAAAAGCCGATTGCGAACCGGTGGAAAAGTCGGTCAGTCGCGTACCTACGGCGATGACAAGGTCGGCGTTGGCGACGATCTTGACACTCACGGGCGCGCCGGTGACGCCGTATCCGCCCAGCGCCCACTCCGAGGCGCTCCGAATAGCACCCTTGCCGCCAAACGTCTCCGCCACCGGGATACCCAAACGCTCCGAAAAGGCTTTCAATTCAGCCCATGCCTCCGAATAGTGAACCCCCCCGCCTGCGATGATCACGGGGCGCCGCGCCGATTTCAGCAGGGCAACGGCTTCGGCGATCCGCTGTCGGGTCGGTGGACGGCGTTCGATCCGCCAGACGCGCTTCTCGAAAAAGCTGGTCGGATAGTCGTAAGCATGCGCTTGTAAATCCTGTGGCAGAGAGATCGTTACGGCTCCCGTATCCGCAGGGTCGGTCAACACGCGCATGGCCTCCGGCAACGCTGTAAGCAGTTGCTCCGGACGGCTGATCCGGTCGAAAAATCGGCTGACCGGGCGGAAACAATCGTTGACGCTCACATCTGCGGAAATGGGGTGTTCCAACTGTTGGAGCACCGGCCCCTGATAGCGTGTAACATAGTAGTCCGACGGGAGCAACAGCACCGGCAGGCGATTGATCGTCGCCGTGGCTGCGCCCGACACCATGTTGGTCGCGCCCGGCCCGATCGACGAGGTGCAGGCGATGGTGGACATGCGGTGACAAGCCTTGGCGTACCCGGAAGCCGTGTGCACCATGGACTGCTCGTTACACGGCTGATAATACGGCAAATCGACGCCGTACTCGAACAACGCCTGTCCCAAACCGGCCACGTTGCCGTGACCAAAGATACCGAACATAGCCGGAATCAGACGGTGTTCCACCCCGTCACGCTCGCTATACTGCACCGAAAGATACTTTACTACAGCCTGCGCCACGGTGAGACGAATCTGTTGTTTGGAAAGGGGCATGAGAAACCTCGGGAAATGTGAAATTTGAAGGGTGAAGGGTGAAGCATAGGGATTTATCTTTCTTCGCACTTCAACCTGCTACTTTCTCCCACCGTTCCGAAAGCCATGATCGCTCTACGGCGGCAAGCACGCGAGCGACGGCGGCTACGTCGGAAAACCCGGGTGAACCTTGCCGACCGGCGGCGATGGAGCTAAGAAAATGATACGCTTCGATGACTTTGAGGTCGTCGTATCCGAGCGCGATGGCCGGACCGGGGTTGAAATGCGCGTGACCGGGGTGAGACGGGCCGGAATAGATCGTCGTATACCCGTCGCGGGTTTCGTCACCGGTATCGAGAAAAATCTGCATTTCATTCATGCGTTCGAAATCCCAGCGGATCGCACCCTGTGTGCCGTGAACCTCGAACGCCATCTGGCATTTGGCGCCTTGGATGACGCGGCACACCTCGAAAGAGCCTTGTGCGCCGTTTTCGAACCGAACCAGCGCGCTCGCGTAGTCTTCGTTGGTAACCGGCGCTTTTGGGCCGCCGCCGACCGAGAAGTGCGTGCCCACGCCCGTTGTGGGCGTAGGGCGTTCGGGGATAAACGTCGCCCGGTTGCCGACGACCTGTCGGATCGGCCCTGCGATCAGATGCGCCATGTCCGTAACATGCGACATGAGATCGCCCAGTGCGCCGAGACCGGCCTCCTCACGCCGAAAGCGCCATGAAAGAACGCCTTCCGGGTGGCTGGCGTATCCGGCAAAAAAACGTCCCCGATAGTGGGTAAGTCGTCCCAGCGTCCCTTGCTGAATAAGTTGACGCGCATACTGCACAAGGGGCGCCCACCGATAGTTAAATCCCACCCAACTCAACACACCTGCCTTGCGCGCCGCTTGCTCGATGGCAAGCGTCTCTTCGGGCGACCTTCCCACCGGCTTTTCGCAGAAGATGTGTTTGCCTGCGGCCGCGGCGGCCTCGACCATCTCAAGATGCTGGCTATTGGGCGCGGTGATATTGACGATGCCGACTTCCGGGTTTTCCACCACATCACGCCATCGTGTCGTAGACCTTTCAAATCCGAGGATGCGCTGTGCCTCGACGGCCCGTGCTTCCACATCGTCGGCACAGACCACAAGACGCGGCGCCAACTCGCATTTTGGAAAACGAACGGGAACCTGTCGATACGACCGGCTGTGGACGGTTCCCATCCATCCCATACCGATCACTCCGATACCGATGGAAGACATCATAGGCGCTCCTGTTTGGCGCGGATGTTTGTGTGCAAGACAATTCGGATATGGTTCACGTAGTTTTTGAAATCGCCATCCGATGTAAAAATAGAGACGCCATGATGTTGGGCTACGGCGCAGATCAGAAAGTCGATTTGTGAACCTTGGACACCCTTTGCCCGACACAGGTTGAATAACTCGGCGGCTCGTTCGTACGATTCCGCCGGGATAAAAAGATCATCGAATGCCCTGAGATGTTTTCGAACCTTTTCAAATTGATACGCGTTGGGGATGCCGGAAAGGATTTCTTGTCGAATCGGCCCGATCATAACGGCACGGGATTCATGAATCAACTCCCTAAGTTCGTCTACGAGTGATTCTTCATCCGCTTGTCTTTGGCCACGCCGAAAGGCTAAAGACCAGATGGGCGTATCGACCAGTATCCTCACGTACGATTTCGCTCTTTCTTATAATCATACTCCGGATCAAAGTCGATCTGACCAAATAACGTCAACGCCTCTAATTCCTTTCTTCGTTGAATAAATTCACGCAACGCTTCGTTGACCGTGTCTTTTTTTGTTTTTAGACCGGCTGTCTTCTGGGCTTCCGATAATAAGGCTTCATCGATAGACAGATTGGTGGCCATAGTCCCTCCTTTTACACATAAATCTACACAACTATGTGTGTAAAGCAAGGTAAATACGGGACGGACGATCAAGCGATCGCCATAGCTCCATGATCGCGCCGTTGCGTCTCACCTCTTCGTCTTTTTCGCCACAAAGATCCGTTCCCCCGGATACTTCGATCCATAAGGGTTTTTGCATACACTTGCTCCACCTCGAATCCGCAACGCGCCAGCGGATGCCCCGATGCGGCGATCTTTGTGGTATAGGCGATGCCCTTGTGTGTGGGGAGTGACACAAGATGACCTCCATGGTCAGGCCACAGACGCCCGCTCCACCCACAACACATGGTGTGTCTTGCCGAGACGATCCGTGACCGAGCTTATCGCGGGGTCCGGACATCCGGCAGTCTCAAACTTCGCTTTCGCCTCTTCGAAGTCTCCCCCAGATGTCGGTCCGACGATCAGGCGACCGTCTGGGGATACGACATCCCTTAGCAGACGCTCGATCAACCAGGCTCTTTGGCCGGCCGGAACGTATTCCAGCCCTGTCCGCACATAGTCGAACCGGCGTGGCGACTGAAAGAAGCGAACATCCCCCTCGAAAATTTGGTCCGACCACGCCGGAACCCGCCGTCTTGCCGTGCGCGCTAGGGCCGTGCTGTGTTCGAGACCGTAGACCACAAGCCGATACCCACGCTCTGCCGCCCATACGGCTACGCATTCCATCAGATGCCCGTTGGGGCATCCCACATCCAGAAAGGTTCCGTCACGGGCGACCGCATCAACGACCAATTCCCGTGCTTGACGCCACAGTTCGGCGTCTCCGTCAAACCCGGATCCCCACCTGGGATCGTCCTTGATCAGATAGGCCGACGCCAGGGCGTCCGTCACGCGATCCAAACGGGTAGCCTCGTCGATGGCTCCGCATGCGAAGTCTTTTTCGCTCGCATCGATGGCCGATTGGGCCGCAAGGTGGGCATGTCGGCGGTCAGGATTCAAAGAGGAATCCATGTTGCACAGGCGGTGTCATCCGCCAAAGGTTTTTGCTAAAAACTCCCACACTTCGATCACGCTTAGATAAGCGAAGAGCGCCAGTGCCAACAGAATGGCCGTGTTGGCGGCCCATCCGTTTCTCAGCGATCCGATCCATGCCTGTTTAGAGTTCATGTAGAGCAAGGTGGCGGCCAGAAACGGCATGAAAAGCGCGCCGATGACCGTGTAGACCAATACCACCGACACGGGTTGTTTGAGCAGTAGCATCGACATAGTGGGAAAAGCGAGAAACAGGAGAAATCCCCGGTAATAGGGCGAGGTCTGGGCGACGATCGCTTCGCGCGCCGGCCCTTCTGTTTTTTTCACAAGCGATACGAAATCGGCAAACATATACGGAATCCCCTGCCAGACGCCGAGCAGCGATGTGGCAACGGCCCCCCAGAAACCGATATACAGCATATACCGACCCGCAGGTCCCAGCGCCGCATCCATTTGGTCGCCCATGCTGGTGAGAATAGCTTGGCTCCCCGCCGCTTCCGGTTTGATTTGTGCGCCGAGTACGTTGACGGCCACGCCAAACAAGCCCGTCAGTAGATACGCCGAAGCGAGGTCGATACGGATGCCGCGCAGCCACAAGACGTCCGTGCGTCCCACCTCGCGAATCCAGTATCCGTAGCACAGGATGGTCAGACTTCCTCCGATTCCGCCGAGTACGCTCAGGATGGAAGCGACCGACCCTGTTGGTACGACAGGTACGGCAATGCCGCGCAGTATTTCTGGGATGTTTGGCCCCAGCAGCACGGCACTCAGGATAAACGAAAAAAACATGAGACCA
>VGJU01000250.1 GCA_016867335.1 Candidatus Zixiibacteriota bacterium
ATGCGGGGATCGAGAAAATGCGGAATCTCGGCCATGTTTGACGGAAGCTCAAAGGGTAAAAGTCAAGGGGTTGATACCCGGAATCGGAAACCCATTACATCCCGGATTCCGGTTGCGGTACGGCGTCGAGCAGACGTTTGACGATATCGTCCGATTTTATCTTTTCGGCGTCGGCATAAAAATTGGTGAGGATGCGATGCCGCATCACAGGAAAGGCCATGGCCCGGATATCGGCGCACGAGACGTGTGAGCGTCCGTCCAACAGCGCGCGGGCTTTGCCTCCCAGAATCAGATACTGCGAGGCGCGCAACCCCGCCCCCCAGGTGACCCAATTTTTTACATAGTCGGGCGCTCCGGGCGTCGAAGGGCGACTCAGCGCCGCCAGACGAACCGCATAGCGGGCGACTTGCTCGGATACGAGCACTTGGCGGACAAGCTGTTGATATCGGAGCACCTCAGTTCCGTCCATGATCTTGGAGACGGTAGCCATATGCGCGGACGTCGTGGCGGTAGCTACCTCTACCTCGTCGTTTTCGCTCAGATAGTCGATATAGACGTTAAACATAAACCGGTCGAGTTGGGCTTCCGGGAGCGGATAGGTTCCTTCGAGCTCTATGGGGTTCTGGGTGGCGAGCACGAAAAATGGCTCTTCCAGCCGATAGGTGGTGCGCCCGGCGGTGACATGGTGTTCTTGCATGGCCTCCAAAAGCGCCGCCTGTGTCTTGGGCGGGGTCCGGTTGATCTCATCGGCCAACAGGATGTTCGCAAAGATCGGGCCTTTGATAAACACCAGCGCCCGCTGTCCCGAAGACCGATCCTCTTCGAGTATTTCGGTTCCCGTGATGTCCGCCGGCATAAGGTCGGGTGTAAACTGGATACGTTTGAATTCGAGATCGAGAATATCCGCTATCGTCCGGATGAGCAGTGTTTTGGCAAGCCCCGGCACCCCGGTGATCAGACAGTGACCACCGACAAAAAGAGCGATAAGCACCTGCTCGATGACTTCGTCCTGTCCGACGATGATTTTTCGCACTTCCTGCATGATCCGTTCGCGGGCGAGACGGATCTGTTCGATGGCGGGATCGTCTGGGGCGGCCTCCAGACCGCCGCGCGCATCGTCGGATGTCATGCCTCCGTCCTTTGATAAAGGGTGAAGTTTGAAGGGTACAATTTGAAGAGCCCCGCTACGCCCGCTCGAAGAGATCCGTCGTTCTTCGGGACGACACAGCATTTGACTGATTGGACACGCAAGTCGTTGTATTCTTTTCCATGCTTCGGAAAAAATTTGAACCCGTTTTTATATGCGCTCGTTTGTCTTGAAGTATTCGACGGTCTTGCGCACCCCTTCTTCGAGCGACACCGTGGCGGTCCAGCCGAGTATGCGTTCGGCGCGCGAGACGTCCGGGCGTCTTAACCTCGGATCGTCCTGTGGCAAGGGTTTGTAGACAATTTGGCTCGAGCTTCCGATCACCCGGATGATGGTTTGAGCAAGTTCGAGTATGGTGATTTCGTTTCCGTTTCCGATGTTGACGGGAAAATGCTCGCCGGAATGCACCAGCCGTACAAATCCCTCGATCAGGTCTTGGTAGTAGCAAAAACTTCGGGTCTGCTGGCCTTCCCCGTATACGGTCAAAGGTTCGCCTCTCATTGCCTGGCTGATAAACGACGGCATGACGCGCCCGTCGTCTACCCGCATTCTCGGACCGTATGTGTTGAATATCCGAACGATGCGCGTGTCGACACCGTGATAGCGGTGATAGGCCATCGTGATGGCTTCGGCAAAACGCTTGGCTTCGTCATACACACCCCGTATGCCGACGGGGTTGACGTTGCCCCAGTAGCTCTCAGGCTGGGGGTTTACCAGCGGATCGCCGTACACTTCGGACGTGGAGGCGAGAAAAAAGCCTGCGCCTTTGGCTTTGGCGAGTCCAAGCGCGTTGTGTGTGCCAAGCGCGCCCACCTTGAGAATCTGGATGGGATACCGCTCGAAATCCACCGGGCTGGCCGGACTGGCAAGATGCATGACAAAATCGACATGGCCCTCGATGTCGATAAAACGCGAAACGTCGTGTTCGATAAACTGAATGTCGTTTTGCCCCGCCAGATGTGCGATATTGGAAGGACGCCCCGTAATAAAATTGTCCACGGCAACCACCTGATGACCGTCTTTCAGCAGACGGTCACACAGATGCGAGCCGAGAAACCCTGCACCCCCCGTTACGGCGATTCTCACGAATGACTCCTCTTTGCAAACCGAAACCGCCAACCTACCAGGTTCGGGACGATAGTCGATTACTGTTCTTTCATGACCTTGAGACGAAGTTCGTCGATCTTTTTACGGACACCTGGTACGTATTCTCCTGCAGGGTCGTTTTTCAGATAACCGTCATAGGCTTCGAGCGCGCCCCGGTAATCCTTTGACGACGTCAGCACATTGCCGAGGTTATAGTAGAGTAGTGAAGCCAACGGAACGGCCCGTATACCGGCGCGATACTGTGCCACAGCCCGGTCGTACTGTTTCTGCCGCACATATATATTGCCCAGACTTATATGGGCGGAGGCGTTGCCCGGATCGACCCGTACTATCTCCTGGTACGCCGCAATAGCCTGTCCGATGTCGCCTTGCGAACGGTACACTTGCGCCAACACTTCACGGGTTTCCACGTCGCGTGGATTTTTTTCGATAAGCGCCCGGCACGCGGCCACGGCGTCATCCCATCGTTGCATCCTTACGGCGACGGAGATAAACGTCCGTGTCGGGGCGGGATCTGTGGGGCGCAGTTCCATCAGCTTGTGGTACTGTTCCAGCGCTTGATTCAACTGCCCTCCGGCTTCGAAGGCCGACGCCAATCCCTCGTGGGCTTCGTAGTCCACCGGGTTGAGCGCTATGGCCTGACGATACCCGGTGATGGCTTCGGCGTACTCTCCGATTTTCTCATGCGCAAAGGCCAACGCAAAGGCAATTTCGGCATCGTTGGGCGTAATGGCGAACGCGGCCTTGTAATACTCGATGGCCTTGCGGTAGTCCTTGGTCCGTTCGTAGGCATAGCCAAGCGTATAGAGATAATCGACGTTGAGCGGGTTGAGCGTCACGGCCTGTCGGTACGCCGCGATGGCTTTTTCCGTATCGCCTTGCTTGTCGTATCCGTACCCGACGGCAAAATGCGCGTCGGCAAATTCGGGGTTGTTTTCGAGAATCATCCGATACGACTTGATCGAGCGTTCCACCTCTTCCGCCGAATCGAAAGAAAGCGATTTGAACCCTTCCACCGCCGTCTCTATGGGAGGACGAATCGTCCGCGTGCGGGCACGACCGCCGTCGGTCGCGTCCCGCAAAACCGAGCGCTCCGGTGTAGGAGTGACCCCGGTCAGTTCGTCGATCAACTGGTTGATGGCGCGCGAACGGTCGTTGTTCTGTACGGAAACCGTGACCGATTTTACCGAAGTGCCCGTCTCACCCGAAAACACGGAAGCCGTGAGGATCAGTTCCCTTTCCCGACCCTCGAACGCCCCGGCAATCAGTGATTCCGCATATAAAGAGCCGCTTAGCGCGATCGCCTGTTCCGACGTCAGCACAAGCGACGGCGCGACCCCCTGTTCTCCCATCACCTGACCGACAAAGGAACCGTCTACCGTCGTCATGCCGCGACGGTCTTTGAGCCGCGACGACAGGGTGGCGCTCAACGCGGTGCGCAGCCAGTTGAGGTCCGGGTTTCCCGTTTTGTTTTCAAACGGAATCACCGCATATTCCGCCGGCTCAGAGGGTGGCTGCACAGATTCCGGGGAAGAGACCGGCGGCGATGCAGCCGGACGGACCGAGACGCCACACGCCGACATCGACAGGAGACAGACAGACAAAAAAAACGCACGAAACACGGACTCCCCCCTGCACGACAGGTTACGGGCGACAAAACGACAGAGCAACGCAGTATGGCCATATCGTCTTTCTTGCAAGGCAAATTACCCAACACCGGGAACAGGGTCAAGCGGTCTTTTGACGCACAAAGCGTCTTATAGGACGTATAAGGTATTGACAGTTTTTCGACGTACGTCTATTATCGGGACAGTCGTTTCCAGTACATCCATGCGTAGCGTAGGGCCTTTTCATCCGCCGGGAGGAAAACATGCTGGTCGATCTCAGAGGTCAGAAAACGGTACGGTCGGGGGACGATCTGATCGCCCACCTGAAATCTTTCAAGCTCAACCTGAAGATATCGGCCGGGGTCTGGTTTTTCGCGCCCGGCCAGATCAGGTTTCACGCCGCCTATGTAAAGCCCATGTCCATCGAAGACCGGCTGAGCATTGCGGGCGAACTCGCCGAATACGGGTTGTGCGGCATCGAGGCGCACTACCCCAACGAGGTCAACGAAGACAATGTCCATTTGTATCAGAAACTGGAAAAAGAAACGGGTATCCGGCTGATTACGGTCATTCCCAATCTGTTCTGGGACGAACAGTTTGAATATGGCTCGCTTTCGTCGCCGGTTCCTTTGGCGCGGCGCGCAGCCATCGACCGGGTGATCAAGACACTGGAAATGAACCGGGCGCTCAACACCGACTTTATGGTTGTATGGCCGGGGGGCGACGGGTACGAACTCAATTTCGGGATGGATTTCTATGCCATGTGGAACCGCTTCGAGGAGGGGTTGGCCGAAGCGATTGACGCCGTGCCCGGTATTCGCGTAGCCATCGAACCCAAACCGTACGAACCCAGAGGAAACAACATCTATCGCAATTCGCCCGATGGGCTGATCATGGCACAGGACGTAGAGTCGCGTCTCCGGTCGGCGGAAAACCGCAAACTGCTCGATCAGGGGCATACGCTTGTGGGGTTGAATCCCGAACTGGGCCATGTGCTCATGGGGTTCGAGGATTTTCCCTATGCGCTCAGCCGTATCCTCAAGCAAGGGCGTCTGGTGCATACGCATTGGAACAGCCAGCCGCTCGGCAATTACGATCAGGACTTGCAGGTAGGGTTGGTTTCTCCTGAGCAGATCTTTGCCGGTCTTTATGCGATGAAGATGTACGGGTATACCGGGTATTACGGGATCGACATCTTTCCCGAACGTATTCCGATCCGACAGGCGCTCATCAATTCGGTGGACCGCATGAAAGCGCTGGCGGAATTGTGCGACGTCGTCGATCACGAACTTGTCACCGTTTGCGTAGACCGCCCGGACCTCAACCGCGGCGTACTCGAAGCCCATCTGACACGGCTTTTTCATCCGCAGGCCAGCGGTCTTTCTTCCATGCCGTCTTACCGACGGGCATAAGATACGCGCTGTATCGGAGGTCACATGGCAAAGCCATCGGTAGGAATTCAACCGATCATATACGGTTCGCGTACGCAAGACGATCTGGAAGGCATTACGGCAGAGTGCCGCGCCGTCGGTTATGCCGGAGTGGAGTGCGGCGACTACGTTCACCGATACGGCGCGCCGGCGGTAAAAGAAATGTTTGCGCGGC
>VGJU01000251.1 GCA_016867335.1 Candidatus Zixiibacteriota bacterium
TCGGTAATACCAAACCAGGAAAACCCTGCCGCCACATAGCCTTTTACGATATCCTCCAGCGAATCTTTCGCATGGCTGCAAAACTGACCGCTGTGCGCGCCGTGTACCGACACCCGCGCCGGAGTTTGGACAGTCATAGGCTGCCTTTCGAAATACGGACAGGTTGTAACCCGCCTCTACAATACGACAAATAGAACGACGCCTATGATCATCAAACCGCCCAGCATGACAGGGAGGATGATTTTTGCTTTTTCCCCCTGTCCTTGGGCGTTGAGTTTTCGGGTCAGCACATGCGCCGCGACCACGTCTCCTACGAGAATGGCCGAGAAGAGGATGATTTTAAGGCTCAGGTCCATGATACCACCTCGCTACGAAACGGGGACAAACGACATCCGGGTTGTCACGGGAAAAACACCGGCTGACATGCCTGACAGACCGCCAGATCACCCCGCGCCGTGACCAGCATATAGGCTTCTTCAAACGAAAGCGACAGGTCACGCATCACCCGGTTTGCCATCTCCTCACAGGCGATCTGCATAGCCCGCACCGGGTCGAGATCGTCGCCCGTCGTTACCCATCCACCGTCCGTCGTTTCGATCCAAGGGCGGTCCGCGGTTTCGCCTTTGTGCAGATGGAAGCGGGTGCGGACCGTCGCACAGATTTCGAAACCTACCATGGACACTTCGCCGTCGCCCATAGAGGCGTGGACATCTCCGAGAAAAAACAGCGCCCCAGGGACACGGACGGGCAGATGGACCGTCGCGCCTACCCGGATTTCGTTGTTGTCCATATTGCCGCCGTGCGGGCCGGGGTAGCCGGTGCTGACCCCCTCGCCTTCAGGGGCCGTCCCGACTACGCCGATCATGGGACGCACCGAAAAGGTTACTCGGTCTGTAAAGTGCGCAATCCCGTTGATAACCGGGATCATTTTTGTAGCGTACCGGTCCGCGCGGTGAGCCAACAGTCCCACGTTTTTCTTGACCGCCAGAAACCCTTCGTTTTCAAGCCGGATGTCGCATATTTCCACGGCAAGGCTGTCGCCCGGTACGGCGTCCTCTACAAAAACCGGCTCCGTAGCAGGGTTCATGCCTTTGGGATGTGGACGGTCCAGCAGGTCGGTATCCTTTCGGATCGTACCCGTGCGGGCGTCGTAGGTTTCGAATTCCACTTCCTCGCCCGATGCGATACGCAATATCGGAGAATGCGCTTTGTCGATGGAATAGACGATATGTTGCCGGGATATGCGGTGCATGATAGCCCCTTTACATCCACTTTTTTAGCGAATCCGCCGTAGCGCGCAACGCATCCTGCGGCGCCATGGCATTGACGCGCTTGCTAAAAGGTTCGGGGGTCACCGGCCCGTCGTAGCCTATCCCTGCCAAAACGCCGATAAACCAGTCGATGTCGAGTACACCGGTTTCTCCCGGCAGACAGCGTACGAGATCAAGTTGCTCGTCTACCGGAATGCCGACCGGCGCGTCGTTTACATGAACCGCAACCACTTGGCCATTGGTCAGACTGCGCAACTGTTCTTCGGTGCTGTGCGAAGTGTACCAGTGCCACAGGTCGAGCAACAGCCCGGCGTTGGGGCCAAGATCGGCGCACAGACCGAGCATGTCGGCCATGTTGTAGATAAACTCGTATTTCTTCCCTGTCCGCAACGTTTTCGGGCCGATAAACTCGATGCCCAATCGGCATCCGTGGTCCTGAAGAATTTCCACCGCAGGTTTCATGCGTTTTACATGCAAGGCGTAATTTTCTTCCCAGGGAAGATCGTCGGAAAACGGCATGACGCCGGTAAGCGCCCGCTCGGCGCCCAGTTTTTGTGCAAACGCCGCATACTGCCGCAGCCAACCGATTTCTTCCTTCCATTTCTGTTCGTCGCCACGAAAATTTACCGGAACGCCCCAACCGCCAAATGTGCATCCGGTACGGATTAAGAGGTCTTTCACATCGTCCGGGGAGGCGGTTTTGGCCATATTGAACGCTTCGACGATGCTGAAATCCACACCCCCGAAACCGTGCGCCTGCGCCATTTCAAGGGCTTCCGACAACGTAGCCCGTATCCCGATAGCCCCTGCATTCAGATTCATAAACATATTGCGCCCCTTTCTTTTTGTCTTTGCGGTCTCGGATTACGATCTCATCAGTTTTTCTCTCGACACTCGGTGCGCCGCCACCTCTTCCGATGTAAACCTGGTGCGTTTGAGCCTGCCTTGGGTCCACAAGGGGATCTGGTCGGCAAAATGCGGCGAATCGGACCGTTCGCTGTTTCCGTACGGTACGAGACTCCACGCTTCCGTTTTGTCTCCCAGCGCTACGACCATAGTAAATGCGGAGCCTGAATCGGCCACGATGCGGCCTTCATCGTCCAGTTTACCGCCAACGGGCCGGATGGCTTCGGTATGTCGCGACGAGCCGCCGACCGGATAGGTGCGATCCCCTCGGCAAAGCCGATGGATATCGCCCCATGCCACCTCGACGCGGCCATGGCGTGCAACCATATCTTGTATGGTTTCGTCAAGTGCTTCGGTCTCGATTTGGCCGCGCGTCCCCTGGTCCGGTTCGCCTTCATGCGCTTCGAACCGGGCGTCGCAACGTATTTTCCAGAGGGTAAACAGGGTCATCGCCGTACTATGTACATTTCCGACCCGGTCCCATTCACGCAGAAGTTTTATTGCTTTTGCGCTGTGGTCTTCCAACCCCGTGGGTTCCCGGAGCAAACGTTCACAGGCCGTCATCAACGCCGACCAATGCCGGTCTGCCGTAAGACAGTATTCGTCCATGACCAGCGCAATGGTTTCCTCCACCGTAATCCGATCGTTCCGAGACAGCCGGTCGAATACGCGCCGGCTGCGGTCGTTCTGTTCTTCGGAGACCAGATACGAGGGCCAGTCCTGCGGACGAATGGGGCTGTCAGGCGTAACATACCAGGGCGAGTTGTTACAGTTCTGCAAAAATCCGGCTTGGGGATTTTCGATTTGCGGTAGCATCCGGAACGGATAATACGTCTGCCATTCCGCCGTATGCTGCCATCCGGGTACGGGCTTACTCCAATCGAATGTCGCGGAACGTACCGGGCAACGTTCATTGTATACATAATAGATCTGCCCGTCCGTGTCGCCATAGACGATGTTGAACAGCGGCAGACCGAGCGGGTCGAGCGCTGTTTTGAAGGCTTCGAGGTTCTGCGCGCGTGCCATGTGAAGCATGACGGTAAGCGGATCGTCGATGTCATCGGCGCTTATGCGCACGGAAAACGCCCGATCTCCGGCAACCGCGATGACAGGGCCGTGGTGGGTACGCGAAAGCGTGCGTGTTTCCTCGCGGAACCCTTCTTCCGTACGTATGCGAAACGTCTCCTGCCATGTTTCCATGTCGAGCCACTCGTTACCGTTGCGATAACGGTTTGGATGCGCCGGATCGATCTGTTCGGCGTACATGTCGCCGATGTCACAGCCGTTTACCGTGAGCGACCAGGCATGGCGACCGGTATGCCCCATGATGATGACGGGAAGCCCGAACGGTGCGCCGCCATAGATGTTTAGCCCGTCCTCGCTGACCAGATGCGCCTCGTACATTCGAAACACGGGAGTCCAGGGGACGTGTGGGTCCATGACGCACAATGTGACGCCCTGATCGGTTTTTCGAGGGGCGACGACCCACTGATTGGACATTCCGGAGAGCGCAGGCGACCGCAGTTCCGGCATCCGCCACTCGGTAAGTCGGATATGCAACAGACGTATAAAAGCGATGACCTGTTGGGGTGTGACGTGTTCGGCGTAAAACGGAAGCCGGTCAGGGTGGGCGTCCATATAGGCATTTACACCGCCGACAAACGCCTCTACATAAGCACGAGTGGAGGGAATCAGATTCCGGTACACCGCTGTGGCGCGTGTGTCGGGTTTCCACAGACGGATGCACACATCGGCTTCAAGTGCCGTCTCGCCGTCGATTTCCGCCAGATGTCCGCTTGCTTCAAGATAGTTGCGCAACAGGGTGTCGAGATGGTCCTGCGCCTGCGCATAACCGAAACCGAATGCCGTGTCCGTTTCGGTCGCGCCGTAGATATGGGGTACGCCGTAGGTGTCACGATCTATCGTGATCACGGATTTCTCTCGTCACGTTTCGATGATCACCCGATGATACCGCTTCTTGCCTGCTCTAAGTACCATGACACCGTTTTCGTCCGCGTTCCGCAAGGTGACGGTCGTCTCGATACCCGTCACGGCGACGCCATTGACGGATGCGCCCCCCTGCTGGATCAATCGGCGTACATCGCTTTTGGACTGCCCCATGCCGCATTCCGCAAACAGGTCGATAACGTTGAGCCCCTGTTCCAAACGGGTACGGTTTAGCCGGGTGGTCGGCACGTTTTCCATGTCGCCCTGGCCCTCGAATACGCTACGAGCGGCTTGTTCGGCTTTGAGGGCTTCGGCTTCTCCGTGCGTGATTTTCGTGGCTTCGTGGGCCAGCGTGCGTTTGGCTTCTCGGATATCCGCGTTTCGGAGTCTGCCAAGCCGCCGCACTTCGTCCATGGGCAGAAAGGTAAACAGCGCCAGAAAACGCTCCACATCCCGGTCGTCCGTGTTGATCCAGAACTGATAGTAGTCGTATGGCGACATCTTTTCCGCATCCAGCCAGATGGCTCCGGCGGCGGTTTTACCCATCTTTTTTCCATCCGCCGTGGTGATGAGAGGCGTAGTGACGGCTTCGGCAGCGCCCCGGTCTATGCGGCGGATAAGATCGACCCCTGCCAGAATGTTGCCCCACTGGTCGTCACCGCCCATCTGGAGCGTGCATCCGTAATTCCGGTACAACATCAGGAAATCGTACGCCTGAAGCACCTGATAGTTAAACTCCAAAAAGGTAAGCCCCGTTTCCATCCGGATTTTATACGCCTCGGCGGCGAGCATCCGGTTGACGCTAAAATGAACACCAACCTCGCGGAGAAACTCGATATAGTTGAGTTCTCGGAGCCAGTCGCCGTTGTTGACCAACAATGCGCCCGTGTCAAAGTCGAGATAGCGGCTCAACTGGCTTTTGAGCCGGGTGATGTGCTGGTCGATATGGTCTGGGGTGAGCATCCGGCGGAGTTCGGTTTTTCCGCTTGGATCTCCAATCATGGCGGTTCCCGCTCCCACAAGCGCCACGGGGCGGTGGCCGTTGCGTTGCAGATGCGTCAAGGCCATGATCTGAACAAGGTTGCCTACATGAAAACTGGGGGCGGTAGGGTCAAAGCCGATATAGCAGGTTACGGGACCGGCGTCGAAAGCCCGGCGTACCGCCGTTTCGTCGCTCGTCTGCGAGACAAACCCGCGTTCTTTCCAGATGTCGATGGTGTTGTTCATTTCTTCTTCAGTGGCATGGAAACCCCATGAGCTTGCTGTGGGGAGGA
>VGJU01000252.1 GCA_016867335.1 Candidatus Zixiibacteriota bacterium
AGCCGGTCCACACGGGCGGCGTCCACCGTGAGCGCGAGGCGAACCTTTGGCACAAAGACACGAGCAACGGGCAAGACGACCGTCTCCGTGACCGGAAACCCTGCCGTCTGCCACGCCTTCCATCCGCCGTCCAGCACGGCGACATCGTCGTGGCCAAGCCAACGCAGCATCCACCACAACCGTGCCGCCACCGACCCGTTGGCATCGTCGTACACCACCACCGACACCGCCCGGTCGATCCCCCAGCATGAAAAAACCTCCGCGATCCGCTCGATGGACGGCAACGGATGACGTCCCGTAACACCCTTTACGACGGGGCCGGACAAGTCTTCGTCCAAATGCGCGTATACCGCCTGCGGGATATGCGCCGCCGCATAGGCGCGTCTACCTTGCTCGGTATCCATCAGCGAAAAGCGACAGTCTACGATACGACAGGATGGGTCTGCCGCCCGGTTATGCAACGTCTCGACGTCGATCAGCGGGGAAGGCATGTTTGGGCTCCTTTTCTGCGAGACACGTCTGTTCCATTCATTTTATTCTTCCTCGTCATGACCGACGATACGGATCGCCCGGATTTGCGCCACCCGAAAGGCTCTTTTGTCCTGCTCCCACACCCGCTGTGCCTCGACATACGGTGTGCCGCGTGTCTGCTCGACCCGTATCGGGCGGATTTTTTGCATTTCGGTGTTGTTGCGGTTTCCGGTGTAGTATTCGATCAGGACGGCTTGCTGTCGTTCGATGGCGACGCGCAGCAGTTCTTCGGTATGTTTGGGCGAAAGATGGGTCATGGCACGACCGGGTCGCAGATGCGCCGCAACCTCGGTGGATACACCCATGCGCTGTCTGATCCTATAGCCCGGCAGACAATCGTCAAATCCCATGACCGTATGGGTGGGACGATGGGGACCGTGGCGGGTCCATAAGTCGGTAAATCTTTCGCGCGCAAACGTCTGCCGACCTCTTTCGGGTTCGGGTTCAGCGCCCGCGATCTGATGTTTGGGCATAAAACCGGCTTTGCGCAAACCCTCCAACATCTCCCGATACCGGTGACGTTCGACGATCAGCGCATCCGGCGCTACTTCGCCGCGAACAAACGGAGCTAGATCCCGGTGGGCTTTGATATGGGTTGCAATTTCGGCGGTGGCGGTCCGCAACAGAAATACGTCCATAAAATAGACCTGTCCATAGGTGTCGCCCCACTCACGGATCGAGTATTCGACGTTTTGCGGGATTGCCTTTTCGGAATGCCGTTCGAGAAAGGTCAGGATTGCCTCTCCGGACACACCCTCGTCGCCGCCCCGATATACCGTATCCCGCGTAATCCGGAACGTAAGGGCGACATCCACCGAAGCCAGATCGGAAAACCTTTCGAGTTCGTCTCGTATCGCCAGATGCAACGTGCGCGGGGCGATGATTTCGTAGGTGGGCTGTATCACGAACCGATCCGCCCATAGACCCTCTTCCTCCCACGGGCGGTTGCCGAGCACGTTACGTCCGAGCGGGGTAAGCGAGAGGACGGACGATGCTGCGTTTTCTTCCGTGTACCGACGGATCAGCCCCATCCATTCAAGTTCGCGTAGCGCCTTGTCCACTCTTTCGCGGTGGACGGACAGCGTACGCTCGCGCACCGCAAGTCCCGACGTGCAGGTCAGGACCAGGTTTTTGAGCGCCTCCGTGTGCATGGCTTCCATGTCGATGCCGATTTGAAGAACGCTCAACAGACCGTCGACGCCTCCCGAAAGCGCGCTGTTGCGACCGTACCAAAAGGCCAGCAGGTCGTCCGCTTTTTCGTTTGTAGGAAGATGAAGCCAGTGCTCGAACGAGCCGGAAAGCCGGAGTCGATCTTCCTCTTCATGGATCAGACGCCGCGAGCGGGCATAGTGTATCATGAGGTCGAACCGGTCGGGGTATTCCATGCCGGCAAGCGACGTATGGCGGTCTTTTGACTCGAAGCGACCGAGTATCGTTTCGACGGCCCTTTTATACAGAGTTCCCCGGTCTGTAAGACGTGGCGGTTCTCGGCGCACACCGGTCAGAAACGAAAAGAGATCGCGGATAAAGGCGAGTGTGTCGGACTCGTCGGGCGGCGGGGCCGGTGCGTGGAAGGCAAGGCATGCCGTGAGTTTGCGTGCCAGATGCCGGTTGAGCCTTTCCCGCAGATCGACGGCCACAACAAACTCGGCGCCATGTGGAAAGGCCCGCCGACTCATAACCAGACCGCAACACAAAAGATGGTACAAGCGGTCGGTCAGCCCCGGATCCGTGGCTCCTCCGGTGTCGTAGTCATAACCCTTTTCCCCTGCGGTAAGCACTGCCAGCAGGGTGTCCTGCTCGGCAGGGTCGAGCGCATCGACACGCGTCTCGACAAAACCGGGTTGGAGGATGTGTTCCGGAATTTCGCGGAGCAGTCGGGCGCGCGAGATCAGGTCCGAACTGATCCGGAGCGTCGAGGCGATCAGCTTGAGGTCGTCAAGCGGCAGTTGGGCGAGATATTCCTGAAAGGTCATGGCAAAAGGGGAAGCCTACTCCCACTCGATGGTTCCGGGGGGTTTGGTGCTCAGATCGTATACGACCCGGTTGATGCCGCGCACCTGATTGATGATCCGGCTGGATACACGCGCCAAAAGATCGTCGGGAAGCCGCGCCCAATCTGCGGTCATAAAGTCTTGTGTGGTGACCGCCCGCAACGCGGCGACGCTTTCGTAGGTGCGCTCGTCACCCATGACCCCTACGGTTCTGACAGGGAGCAGGACGACCAGCGCCTGTGACACTTGGTCGTAGAGACCTGCGGCGCGGAGTTCTTCGATAAAAATCCGATCGGCTTCGCGCAAGATGTTGAGTCGCTCGCGTGTCACCTCTCCCAGCACACGGATACCCAGCCCCGGCCCCGGAAACGGGTGGCGGGAGATGATCTCTTCCGGCACGCCTAGTTCGCGTCCGACCGCACGCACTTCGTCTTTGAACAGGTCGCGCACGGGTTCGAGCAGTTTGAGTTTAAGGTCTTTGGGCAGACCGCCTACGTTATGGTGTGTTTTGATCGTTGCGGACGGTCCTTTGACCGACGCGCTTTCGATGACGTCCGGATACAGCGTGCCTTGCGCCAAAAAGACCACCTGTGGCATGGCTTTTAATTCGTCTTCCAACACCCGGATAAACTCGTCACCGATGATTTTGCGTTTTTCTTCGGGATCGACGATGCCTTTGAGCCGGTCGAGAAATCGGTCCGACGCATCGACAAAACGAAACCGCCCGTGTATGGTGCGGCGATAGGTTTCCTGTACCTGCACGGCTTCGTCTTTTCTGAGCAGACCGTTGTCTACGAATACGCAGGTAAGTCGGTCGCCGATAGCGCGTCCGATCAACGCGGCCACGACGGTGGAATCTACTCCGCCGCTTACGAAACAAGCGACTCGGTTTTCTCCGACGGTTTCGCGGATGACGCCGAGGGTGTCGTCGATAAATGCACGGGGTGTCCAGTCGGCGGTACATCCACAGATGCGAAACAGAAAATTTTCGAGCATGTTTCGGCCCTGCGGGGTGTGGTTGACTTCGGGGTGAAACTGTACGCCGAACAGTCGGCGTTGCGGGTGTTCCACGGCGGCGATCAGCCCGTCGCCGGAGCGGGCCACGACGTGGAAATCCTGCGGCGCTTCAAGGAGTTCGTCACCATGGCTCATCCATACCGTAAGCCGAGCATCGAGACCATTAAAAAGACGGCCGTCCGTCGTTTCGATAACGGCTTGTCCAAATTCGCGTGTTTCCCCACCGGCGACACGCCCGCCGAGATAGTGCCCCATAAGCTGAAGTCCGTAACATATACCGAGTACGGGACAGCCCAGGTCGAGAATCGCCGGGTCGGGGTGTGGTGCGTTCTTGCCGTATACGCTGGCAGGGCCGCCCGAAAAGATGACGCCGGAGGGCGGACGACGACGCAGTTCTTCGGCGGAGGTATGAAAGGGCAGTATCTCGCAGTATACATGGTTTTCCCGGACACGTCGGGCGATAAGCTGTGTATACTGTCCTCCAAAATCGAAAATCGCGATCCACTCACGGGGTGTCATGTTCTTCCTCTCGCTCATTGCGCCAGTCGGCTGAAATCACGGTGTCGGAGGCCCCGAACACCGCGCTTGGCTCCGGGTAGTCGGTCGTATAATGCAACCCCCGGCTTTCCTGACGTCGCAATGCACACACGATGATCAGTTGCGCCACGGTGGCGATATTGCGCAGTTCGATCAGTTCAGGCGTCACCACCGTTTTTTTGTAAAACGCTTCGATTTCGTCGGCGATCATCCGCACCCGACGTCTGGCGCGCAAAAGCCGGCCATTTGATCGGACGATACCGACATAGTCCCACATCAGTGTCTGTATCTCAGTCCTGTCGTGCGAGATAAGCACCCATTCTTCGCTGTCGAACGTGCCTTCGTCGTTCCACTCCGGAATATCGGGCGGGATGGCCGTCGTGCGCCGTGCGACAAAGTCGGTGGCATGTTGCGCGGCATGGTGAGAAAAAACGAGACCCTCGAGTAGCGAGTTGCTGGCGAGACGGTTGGCTCCGTGAAGCCCGGTGCAGGCCACCTCTCCACAGGCGTACAACCCCTGTATGGAAACGCATCCGTTGAGGTCGGTCACCACCCCGCCGCACATGTAATGCGCCGCCGGTACCACGGGAATGCGTTCCTGTGTAATGTCGAGACCAAAATGTAGACAATGCGCATAGATATTGGGGAAATGCCTCTTGATTTCTTCCGGAGGTTTATGGGTAACATCAAGGTAGACACAGGGATGCCCGCTTTTTTTCATCTCGAGGTCTATGGCACGGGCGACGATGTCGCGCGGGGCCAATTCGCCAAGCGGGTGGTATTCGGACATAAACGCACGTCCGTCGTCCGCGCGAAGCACGGCCCCATAGCCACGCATCGCCTCGGAGATCAGAAAGGACCGTGCCTGTGGGTGGTAGAGTGTGGTAGGGTGAAACTGCATAAATTCGAGATTGGCGACGTCTGCGCCGGCGCGATAGGCCATGGCGATGCCGTCGCCGGTGGCGATGGGGGGATTGGTGGTGTGGAGATATACATGCCCTGCGCCGCCGCTCGCCAAGAGCGTAGCCCGTGCCAAAAACCCCTCGACACGGCCTGTTGCCGTGTCGAGGGCGTATACGCCCCAGCAGTGCGTGCCCGGCTCGCGTCGCTGGGCTTTGTCACGCAGATGATGTTCGGTGATCAGGTCGATGGCTACGTGATGCTCGAATATACGGATACGGGGAGACTCCGAAACGGCTTGGAGTAGGGCGCGTTCGATCTCGCGGCCCGTAAGGTCCGCCGCGTGGATGATCCGGTGACGCGAATGCCCGCCCTCCCTACCGAGCGACAACTCTTCCGATCCGG
>VGJU01000253.1 GCA_016867335.1 Candidatus Zixiibacteriota bacterium
TCGAAAATACGAAAATCTGTTGAAAGGACCGTATAATATGCTAAAAACGCTTGCCGAATCCGAAGCCGGGCGTGTACGCATCACCGCGGTTAAGGCTATGGAGCTTATTGACAGTGCCGGACAGTCGCTTGTTAAAATCGAAACGGACGCCGGTCTGGCAGGATTCGGAGAGGCGGGAGCCGACGGTCCTACGACCCGCGCCAATCTGCGCTACTTGGAGCGGGTGCTCATCGGCGAAGATCCACTGGCCGTGGATAAACTCTATACCCTTATGACGACCCGCCAGCATACCTACCGCGGGCATATTCCGACCGTAAGCGGGGTGGACATGGCGCTGTGGGACTTGGCTGGAAAAATACTCGGACAGCCTGTCAGTCGGCTTTTAACCGGGGGTTTTCGTGACGAAATTCCACTGTATATCACCGGCAATCCGCCTGGCATGCTTCATCCATCGGAGTATCGTGATTGGGTAGACGAAATGAAAACGCATCCCGACGGATACCGGACAATAAAAGCGGGGTTCGAGGGGTTGATGGGCAACGGGCTTCGCAAAAACCGGTACGCCGTGGCCGAGATGTCGCAGACGCTCACCGCATCGGAAATACGGGTAGTAGGCAAGGGGTACGAAAACATCCGAGAGGCGCTCGGATGGGATCACGACCTGATCGTACACTGTCACAACGAATGGGACTTACCGACGGCGCTCGGTCTTTCCGAGGCAATGGAGACGGTCAAACCGCTTTGGATCGAAGATCCCTTGCCTGTGTGGTATTCGGAAAGCTGGAAAACGCTCAAGCAGGCATCTCGCGTGCGTATTGTCACCGGCGAAAAACTGGAAGGCGAACGCGAGTTTCTCTCTTTTATCCTCAACGGGGCCATCCACGGCATCCACCCGGACCTGGCGTTTGCGGGCGGCATCACCGGGTGCCGGCGGGTTGCCGCCATCGCCGATCTGTACTACATCCCCGTGGTGACGCACAATGTAGGAACGCTCATACAAAACATGGCAACCGCCCATTTCGGGGCTACGGTACGCAATTTTCTCATGAGCGAAACCCGTATTTACGAGCGTCCGTATATCCGAGCGATGGGGGCCGAGCCGGTCGAGGTGCGTGATGGAAACCTGCGGGTTCCCGACGGGCCGGGGCTGGGCGTAACATTGGTAGAGGACGTCCTGCGCGAAAACCTCAAACCCAGCGAACCGTTCTGGGACAACTGAACCCGATCAGCACAAATTATTTCAGCCGCGCCCTAAACAAGTGTCCGCCTACGGTGGTTACGTACAGCGCGTGCAGATCGGCATCGCCAAAACAGCAGTTGGTCGGGCGGTCCGCCGGGACCGGATGGGTGGACAACACGCGACCGTTTGGCGCAAAGACATAGATCATCGACCCGGGCCCGCTCTGGTCCCAGCCTGCCGTCGCCACGATATTACCCGCCGCATCGAGACACATGCCGTCCACGCCCCGGTGCGGATAAAAATTATGCAATACTTCATAATCCCCCAGCGTGCCATCCTCCAGCACCAGATACGCACGAAGCTCGCGTTTTGCCTCGTCGCCGTATTTACTCTCCGCCACGTATAGTTTTTTTTCATCTTTCGAAAACAACAATCCGTTCGGACAGCCCGTGTCGTAGGCCATACGCTGTATGGACCACGAACCGTCGGTTTGTGGATCGCACCGGTATACGGACTCGTGATCGAGTTCCATATCGGCTCGGAAATCGCCGTAGCGCGGGTCGGTAAACCAGAGCCGACCTTTTGAGTCGAACACGAGATCGTTGGGGCTGTTGAGTCGTTTCCCTTCGTACCGATCTGCGATGACCGTCGTCGTTCCGTCGTCGTTATACCGAGTCACGCGCCGCCCCGTACCCCCACCCTCACAACAGTACAGACAACCGGTCCCGCCACGCACCAATCCGTTGCCACCGTTCGTCCCGCCACGCACGACGGTCACCTCACCGGTGGATGGTGCATAGCGCAAAACTCGGTTGTTTTCGATGTTGGAAAACAGCAACGCGCCGCCGTCCCACACCGGCCCTTCGGTAATACCGCCGTACGGCCCTGCAATGAGTTCGAAATTCCAAGACATGGTGTCTCCTGAAAAAGTATAACGTGTGAAGGACGAAAAAGTCCGCATGGACATGAAGTAGTTTACATTTTCTCACCGGTTTGTATAGCCAAAACGCTCTGGGGGTTATACTCTCTTCACACTTCAAACTTCACACTTCTCCCGTTTATTGTCGGATAAATTTCTGAAGCCGGGCGTCGGCTTGTACCTCGCCCACATAGAGATCGCCATGCGCATCCATCCAGATACCGTGCGGGCAAGCGACAAACTCGCCGGGGCGTTCGCTCCGCTGACGACCGCCCCACTGGCTAAGTAATTTGCCGTCGAGCGTGCAGATGCTGATTTGCTGGTCCAATTCGGCGATGTAAACCACGTCCTCTTTGGGATCGAAAAATATGGTATCCGGTTTGGCCAGGCCGGCACGTTCTTCGAGATAATTGCCATCCATGTCGAACAGTTGTATCCGGTCGTTGGTTCGGTCGCACACCCACACCCGGTCATAGCGGTCGATACGGACACAGTGCGACAACTCGAACTGTCCGGGACCGTTGCCCCATGATCCCCACGACTTGATCAGTCTGCCATCCGAGGTATACCGATGCACCCGCGCATTGCCATAGCCGTCGGAGACGAAGAGGTCGCCGTTGGAGGCCACAGCCAGATCGGTAGGTTTGTTAAACGGATCACCGTCTTTGGCCCCCGGAACCCCCGGCGTACCGAGTGTCATGAGCAGTTGGCCATTCCGGTCGAACTTGAAGATGCAATGGGTTTCTCGTTCCGTACAGTAGACGTTGTCGTCAGCATCGATAAAGATGCCATGCGCGTCTTTGAGTACATCTTCTCCCCACGAGTCGAGAAATCGGCCTTCCCGGTCAAACAAAACGAGCGGGTGCTCGCTGCGTGAATAAACAAACACCCGGCCCTGAGAGTCTACCGCCACGGCCGGTATCCAGCCAAACGTCCATCCGTCGGGCAGCGTCCACCAGTTTTCCTGTACCCGGTACGTATACGGGGCTGAGCCGAATGTCATGGGAACTCCTTGAGAATGATTTGAAAATGAAGTTTGAAGGGTGAAGATATTATGCGCACGGTGGCGGGGTTGCGCTACTAAAAAACGTGGATGTTGTAGGGCGATGGCTTTTGTCTCACAACAAGCGGAAGTCGTCTGTTCCGCTATAGCGTCAAAAAGGGGACGATGCGAGCCAATTTGACGGGACCGATGCCTTTTACATCAAGCAACTGACGGAGTGTCTTAAAAACGTTGATTTTTCGGCGATGTTCCACGATGCGGCCCGCGAGCGCCGGACCGATACCGGGCAGGGTTTTGAGTAGGGCTTCATCCGCTGTGTTGAGATTGACAGATGCCGGCGCGGGCTTCTGTATCCGGCGGGGCTGCGTGGAAGACCCGGTGCGGGCCGGTCCTGGCAACGAAGCGGTATCGGCGGAGACCGCCGCGACGACGGGCGCGACGGGCGCGGGACGCGGGCCTGCTCCGGCATCGAAACGGTACTGCTCGACGATCTGGATTACACCACCCGCCAGTAGACTCAGCGAAACAAAGACGATCACCTGCGTTTCCTGTTTTGTAAAATAAGCGCCCATCGCCGTGTGGTTAGTTAAACTGGAATTCGGTCCAGAACCCGCCCTGACGCAACAGTCTTTTTTCTTTGGTGATCGTGTTGCGCGTGTTGGTCCATTCAAAAGAAAGACCACCCCGCACATGTCGGCTGAACTGATAGTCGGAACGCATTGTGATGGCGGTCTGGCGTTGGCCATTGCTGGGTTTGAACGGGTTCTGGTTTCTCGAAATGAGCGTCTCGTTAAGACTTCGGGTAAACTGGGTGCGCAGATTGAGATTACCGTTGAGTTTTTTGCCGCGTCCAAACAACGGAATCCGAAAACCGGAACTGATCCGGTAGTCAAGCGATACGGTTAGTGTCCGCTGGATGCGTTTCTGATCCGTGGCACTCAATCCGAGACGGCTCAGGTCGTTGAGCCGGTCATAGTTGGCACGCATCGACATGCCGAAATTCCAGTCAAATGTCACGCCAAGCAGCGGAGAAAAGTTGGTACTGGTTGTCACCGTTTCGGCGATTTGGCCCGTCCCGGCGGATGAGAGGCTCAGGTTTTTGGAACGATCTACCCGGCGGGCGTACCCGCTCGAAAGATCAACACGGCGAAACAGTTTGTTGACCACGCCGATCTTTCGGATGTTGGGACTCAATCGGATTCCGGTTTCCGGCCATGCGCGGCTTCTCTGCTCAAGATGCGTGTTGGTCGTCCGGGTGGTCGAATACCGCCATGATGGACGAATCGAGATGTTGAGGTCGGAAATCAACTTGAACCCGGTGTCCAAATCAAAATTTACGGCTTCCTGTTGGCGATCTTGCTGGATGGTGATGACCCTGTTTCCACCGGTGACTGTGGTATCCGGCCCTGCGGGGATAAGTCGCGGTTCGTCGCTAAAACCGAACCGATAACTGGCGCGGGGCCGAGTCCGGACGTTATAGAGACTCTGGTTATTGTCGGTGGAAAAGTTCATATTGACCGGATTGAGTACGCCAAAAAACCCCCGGATACCACGCACAAATATCCCCGGCCCCTCTTCTTTTTTGCCACCGGTTTTCGGTTTGCCAAAAAGACTCGTAAGCAGGCGGTCCATATTGAGCGTCGTACGGATGCTGCGGCGATTTCCGTAGCTGATCAGCCGGTCTTTGGGCGACGTGCCCGTCAGTTGAAGTTGTGGGTTTCTGTTTTCCTGATAGCTGGTGGAAAACTGATAACCGGGTTGCAGCCAAGTAGAGATCGTGGGGCGCACATCGAACCCGAAGGTTTGGCGATAGTCGGTTTCGGGACCAAATTTGAGTTTTCGGATCGCAATCGTGGAATCGGCACGCATGTCGTTGGTGATGCTCAGGTTGTAATCGACCGACCCGGCTTTGAACGGACTCATCCGGGCACGCAGGTTGCGGCTCAGATTCCGGATAAACCGGTAGCGCCGGGCTTGGTTAAACTGACGATTGGTCCCCCCCTGTCGGTTGCGGTTTATCTGCGCATCCACCTGAAATTGCGACGGAACCGGTGTAAAGGTGAGACCGGAGATAAACTTGGGAACGATGGACGATTCCGCCCATTTGAGAATCGGTATCGCGGGTTGTTTTTTGGGACTCAAGTCGTAACTGAAAGCTCCTTGGTATGACGCCGTGGTGTCGACGCTGGTTACGCTGCGCCGCGCGTCAAACGAAGAGGAGTAGTTA
>VGJU01000254.1 GCA_016867335.1 Candidatus Zixiibacteriota bacterium
GCAACGTCCAATATTCGGGCGCGTGCTGGAGAAGACGCTCCTGGCAGAGCAGGATGATCGTCTCGTATTCCCCTTTGGATAGTAGGGACTTGAGTTTATGGGTCCAGAACCACATCCGAGGCAGTTCCTGATGAGGAGTGCGTCCGTTTTCTGCCGACAACGGGACCGCAACTATTTTAAAATAAAAGCGTTAGGAAAAGATTGGTTCTGCAAAATTTCACCTTCAATATACAGCGAAAACGGGATGGTGTCAAGCAGGTTGCAGGAGAAATTCTATCCGTCACCTACGGAGATAGGATCATGAGCAAGACGTTGTCGGCCGTCATACTGGCGGGTGGAAAAAGCCGCAGATTCGGGACAAACAAGGCGCTGAGCATGTTTCACGGCGAGCGCCTCATCGAGCGTCTGGCACGGTCGCTTGGACGGCTTACCCACAACGTCCAGATAGTGACCCATACGCCGGAAGAACTGGCCTTTCTCGGTCTGCCCATGACCGGCGATCTGATCCCCGGATGCGGACCGCTTGGAGGCATTCACACGGCGATCAAAACCTCCGGTGCGGAGACGGTCGTCTGTGTGGCTTGCGACATGCCGTTCGTAACCGATAGGTTTCTTCGCTATATGACGGAACAGGCCGTGGATTGCGACGTGGTAGTACCGATCAGCGCACATGGCGAAGAACCCCTGTGCGCGGTTTATCGGGACTCCTGTCTATCTGCCGTCGAAACCTGTCTGCACGAAGGACAGTACAAAATCACGGGGTTTTACGAGCGTGTTCGCGTCAAACGGATTCTGCCGGAAGATACCCCTCTTTACGACCCATGGATGTTTTTCAACGTCAACACCCGAGAAGACTATGAAGAGGCACTCAGACATCTGGCGGTGCGGTGAGACGGTTTTGGATTTTGGATTTTGAATTTTGTGTTGAAGACAAAACCGTCTCGATGCCCACGGACTGGGTCGTTTCTTCTTTTCCCTTATCGACCAGAAAAATCAGTTCGGAGGGAAACACATGGCTTGTTACGGTCCATGGCCGGTCTGCGATAAGCGAGGAAAACCGAGTGGCGTAATGGCCCACCATGCCCTTTTCTTTGCCCCCCAGACTGGTAACCGGAAAGGAGACGGCGAGCCACCGAGTGTTCAGACGTTTTAGCATCTCCAACGGATCGGCGTCGGGCAGATGGTCGAGCAGAGGAAGCAGTTTGAAAATCAAGGCAAGGTCTGCCCGGTTTTCCGGTGTATGAGCCGTGACGTCACAGGCGTAAGCCGTTGCGTTGCGCCGAGTCATGACAAAGTAGCGGTTGAGAAACGCAACAAGATCGCTATACAAATCGAACGCCTCGTACCGGACGTCTGACGCAAGCGGCATCCATTCGAGGGCAATCGGGTGAAAACCGCATCCTATATCGAGTATGGACGATATGGGTCCGGTCCCATCGAAAATCCACTTGTGCAGGTTTTCCATTCCGTAGAGCCGCTCCCGCATGGAAGCATGTCGCTCCAGCAGGCTGCGGCACACCGCGCGAAAAGCGGCGGCATCCGGTGCCTTTTCGAGTTCTTCTTCCCACTGCGTATACTGAATACGTCCGGCAAAATAGGCTCCTGCGATCTGATGCAGGGTGGACCGCGCCGCTTTGAGCGCATCCTGCGGGTTTTTGCGGCGGCCCAACTCTCTGGCAACTACCCGGCGAATCAAACCGCTATCCACGTGGCGATATTTGGGAGACGACTGGATCGCGTGCGTCAGTACGTCGATCGGATGTTCAAGAAGCACGGGGAGCACTCCTTTGCGGCGACCGACTTGCGATCAAACGCATCAATCGCGTCATGAACCGGAGATTGTGCAAAGTGGCAAGCCGGTAATACAGCGTATCCTGCATCGTAAACAGATGATGGAGATAACCCGCCGGATACCTAAGACAGACAGGACAGTCGCAGTAAGGCGACAACGGAGTTTTCTGTCGGATATGTTTTTTGTCCTGTATGTACAACCGGTCGAACCAACCGTTCGAAAACTTGAACTCAGGCGTGTCGGGGTTTTCGGAAAACCTGTACAGCCTGCCACGTCGAGCGTCTCTGGTCGGCAGTGCACTGTCGAAAAGCCCATAGCCCTGACGGACACAAGCAAGGATGGACTCCGGGTGTCCGACGCCAAGCGCGTGCATGGGCAGATGGGCCGGAATAAAAGAACGGGTGAGGGCTAGCATGTCTTCCAGTAACGCGCCCTCTTCATCCAATGGCCAGCCCCCGTAGCCGTATCCGTCGAACCCGATTTCCATGAGTGCCTCGGCACAACGGCGGCGCAGATCTGGGTCGGTCCCGCCTTGTACGACGCCAAAAATGACAGGCCGGTTCCCACCATCTGTCTTTCGTCGGTCGAGCAAACGATCAAAAACCTCCCTGCTCTGCGCTGCCCATCGAACGGTTCTTTCCACCGCCTTGCGCTGGTCTGTGGACGGAAGTTCCGGCGGTGTGCACTCGTCGAGACACATGACCACGTCGCTCCCGTAAGCCAGTTGAAGCTGGACGCTTTTTTCGGGTGTTAGAAGCAGTTTTCGTGCTGGCGCCTGGGGGCGAAACAAAAGCCCATGATCCGAAATTCGACCAGCACCTGCATTCCGGTGGATCAGTGAGTAAGCCTGAAAACCGCCGGAATCGGTAACGATAGGCCCGCTCCATCCGGCCATGGCGTGAAGCCCGCCAAGCGCATGAATGACGGATGAACCCGGTTTCTGCATGAGATGAAAAACATTCATCACTATTCCGGGGACGCCGACCAGATTCAGGTCGGAAGCATCCGTGGAGCGCACAAACCCGTACGTAGCGTCGGGTAGATAAGCAGGCAGAGGAAGCGTTCCATGCGGAAGAGAGAGCGCGTCCCCTGTGTCATGTGTGTTCATGGCAGATGTACAGAGCTAATCGGATGTATCTCCTTCGTCGGCTCCAGCGATCACCACTACATATTCTCCCACAGGGGGAGTCTTTCGAACGCCTTCTCGAAGTGCCGACAGCGTTGCACGGTCCATTTTTTCGAAACGCTTGGTCAGGTCGTTGGCCAGCACCGCGCGCCGATCCCCGAAGACTTGAACCGCTTCGGCGAGAAATGCCTCCAGACGGTAGGGACTTTCGTAATACACCAGCGTATGGGGCGACGACCGATCTGCTTCCAGAAACCGGCGACGCGGGCCGGGTTTGCGCGGCGGAAACCCACGGAACGTAAAGCTGTGCGTCGGAAGTCCCGACAAGACGATGGCCATGACCACCGCACAGGGACCGGGAGTCATGGTAACCGGAATCTGATCCGCGATGGCGGCTTGCACCAGCCGGTAGCCCGGATCGGCGATACCCGGCGTTCCGGCGTCGGTCACAAGCGCCACCATCTTGCCTTCCCGTAGCAAAGCCGTCAGCCGAGGAACGACTCGAACCTCGTTGTGCTCATGAAAGGCGATCTGTCGGCCTTCGATCCCGTAGTGTTTGAGCAACCGCCCCGTTTTCCGAGTGTCTTCGCTGGCGATCACGTCAACGGTCTTCAGCACCTCGACGGCACGTTGCGTCATGTCTCCCAGATGTCCGATCGGAGTGGCTACCAGATACAGCATATACCTTGCGTCCGGTTGCGGTGTAGATCATTAGTGCAAAAAGGTTGCCCGAAAAACTAAACTATGTTATGATACCCGCACATTGCAAGGAGCATTATCCATGTCGAAACCGAACATTGCGAACAAAACGGCGGTACAAAACTCGGCTTTTCTGCGCGCTTGCCGTCGCGAACCGGTGGACTATACACCGGTCTGGCTGCTTCGACAGGCAGGTCGGTATCAGAAGGCGTATCGGGACATTCGGGCGCAGATCGATTTTCTTACGCTTTGCAAAACCCCCGCCCTTACCGCCGAAATCACCGTGATGGCCGTAGAACGTCTTGGAGTGGACGCGGCGATTCTGTTTGCGGACCTGCTTCCGATCCTCCAACCGATGGGGCTTCATCTGGAATATCTCAAAGGCGAAGGGCCGGTCATACACAACCCGGTACGGGACAACACAGCCATTGACCGTTTGGTCGAGGCCGACCCGGACTCACAGGGTTATGTATATGAGGCGATCGAGTTGGCACGTCGGGGTCTTGCTCCGTCCATACCCCTGATCGGGTTTGCCGGTGCACCCTTTACCCTGGCCTCCTACGCGATAGAGGGTGGGGCGTCGAGAGACTACCGACATGTCAAAACCCTTATGTATCGGGATGCCGAAGCCTGGCACGTTCTGATGGACAAACTGGCGCGGTCCGTCACGGCGTATTTGAACCGTCAGATCGCAGCCGGCGTTGATGCGGTCCAACTATTCGATAGTTGGGTAGGTTGTCTGGGGCCGGACGACTACCGGGTGTACGTACAGCCGTACATGCGACATATTTTCGATCATCTCACGCCCGGCGTCCCAGCGATCCACTTCGGAACCAGCGCGGCGGCGTTGTTGCCGCTCATGCGCGAGGCCGGCGGCGACGTCATCGGACTTGACTGGCGTGTCGATCTGTCTGAAGTATGGAGTCGAATCGGCTATGATAGGGCGGTTCAGGGCAATCTCGACCCTATCGTTCTTTTTGCCTCTCCCGAAGAAATAGGCCGTCGGGTACAAAACATACTGCAAAAGGCGGAAAAAAGACCCGGCCACATCTTCAACCTAGGACACGGTATTTTGCCCGAAACCTCCGAAGATCACGTAATTGCACTGGTGGACGCCGTCCATCGGTTCAGCCAAAAGTAGCTCATGCCGCATGTGCTTGTCATAGGCGGCGGTATCACAGGTTTGAGCGCCGCACATCGAATCGTAGAAACCGGCCATACCAATGTCCGGGTATCCCTGACGGAAGCCTCTTCGCGTCTGGGTGGCGCAATAGATACGATCGAACGCGACGGTTTTTTGCTCGAACTCGGTCCCGACTCTTTCCTGACCACCAAACCCGCACTGATCGATTTATGCCGCCGTATCGGTATCGAAGATCGAGTAACCCCGACTCATACCCGTTTTCGACGGTCGTATGTCGTATTTCGAGAAAAACTCCACCCGCTGCCGGATGGGTTTCTCATGATGGCCCCGACTCGTTTTATGCCGTTTGCGCGTTCTCCATTGTTTACTTGGACCGGCAAGTTTCGCATGGCGATGGACCTCGTGCTCCCGCGTGGAGGCGCAGATGACGAGAGTCTCGGTGCGTTCGTCGTCCGCCGTATGGGCCGCGAAGCACTGGAAAGGGTGGTGCAACCTCTTGTCGGGGGCATCTATACCGGAGACCCCCATGCACTGAGTCTGCGTGCTACGATGCCGCGTTTTGTGGAG
>VGJU01000255.1 GCA_016867335.1 Candidatus Zixiibacteriota bacterium
TATAACACGGCTCGAAAGTCCAGCATCAAAGGAGAAGCGGATCTGGTTTTCAGGGACGGTAAATGGTTCCTCCTGCAAACCGTTCATTTGCCTGATCCCCCCATAACCGATACCGACGACTTTATCGGTGTTGATCTTGGCCTTACGCATATAGCCGTTGATTCGGATGGCCTTATCCATAGTGGGAAAGGTGTGAAAAGTGTTCGCGCCCGTCATCAACACCTGAGAGCCAGCCTGCAATCTCTTGGAACAAAGTCTGCCAAAGGTCTGCTGAAGAAACGCCGACGCAAGGAAACCCGCTTCATGCGGGATGTGAACCCCTGTCTCAGTAAAACGCTGGTTGCAACGGCTCAACGCAACGGACGCGGTATGGCCCTTGAAGACCTCAAGGGTATCGGTGATCGGATAAGGGTTAGACAGCCGCAGCGACGCCTCCAGCACAGTTGGGCCTTCTATCAACTTCGCTCGTTTATCGAATACAAAGCCCGGCTGTGCGGTGTGATGGTTGTTGCCGTTGATCCGAGCAACACCAGCCGGACGTGTCCTGTGTGTGGGCATTGTGAGAAGGCCAATCGTCGATCTCAAGCGCAATTTCTCTGTGTGTCGTGCGGTCACGCTGGACTTGCCGACAGCATCGCTGCGCAGAACATCCGCAGGGCCGCTATCAACCGGCCCATCGTGGACAACGCCTTTGGTGTTGAACTACAAACCCCGTTGCTTGCTACGGGGTAGTTGATTCAAGAAAGAAATTATTTCCTCGTATAGGTTCCCTGTTACCAAAAATTTTACAAACCCAAGCGGAGCCATCATGCCACGAAAGAAACAAACGTTGGAAGCCGAACCGCCGGGACGCGCCCACCGTGATCCACCGATCCCCATGACCGAGGAACAGAAATTCTTTTTCGATTTGCGTGGATGGATTCTTCTACCGTCCATACTGACACCCCCCGAAATCGAGGAGATGAAAAAGGAAGTATATGCGGGCGCCAAACGCGGTTATGAAGGCGCGCTCCAGCGGCTGCTCGACCATCCCGCGGTTGCAGGCATTCTGGCGGAGATTCTCGGCGAGGAGCCTTTTCTGGCGGACGATTGTTACAACTTTCGATGCGAAAATTCGTTTATCACGGTGCGGCGTCCGGGATGGAGCAAAACGGAACGAGGCGACATGGGTATGCCGCATGTGGTGCGTCCGCCCCAACAGGCCAATGCCATGCGCTATCAAGTGGCCGGGAAGAAAATCTTCTCCGGGTTGACCCGCGTGGTATGGGAACTCGAAGCGGTCAAATACGGTCAAGGCGGCACTTCGTTTCTCTCGGGTTCGCACAAGGCGCATTTCAACTATGGCAGCCCCGACCGATTTCGCCCCAATATCGGCGAATCGCCCTGGGAGGCGAACATGCGTGCCGCGATGGACACCTATGCCTGTCCACCCGGCTCGGTCGTGGTGTTTACCGAAAGCCTGATCCATGCGGCAAACGACTGGACCAATCCGGACAACCCGCGTTGTGCCGTCTTTAACTGCTACAATTCGATCTGGGCGCAATGGCATCGCGTAAATCTGGACCATGAGATCGTCGAAGCCATGCCGCCACGCAGACGCTCGCTGTTTCGCGGAACCTGGGCGCTCGGCACCACTGGCAATCGCGCCTATGCCATGGACAACAGGGCGTTGTAGCGCGATTTCTCCGGACGGAGATAAAGCGTTTTCACCTTCACCCTTCACCCCTCTGAGGTGGTCTTATGTACACGCTTTTGAGTCTGCTTCCCGTCAAACGTATCGCCTATGAGCAAGCTCCGGCAATCGCCGTAGCTTGGATCGTCGCCGAGGTGTTCTACAAGTTTCACAGCTTTACGCTCGAATGCGCCGCATTTCTGGCCACATGGTTTGTCTTTGACGCGCTTATCCAGCGGGTTGCCCGGCTTATCGACCGGTAAACGACATCCGTCGCGCACGGTTCCACTTCCACTCCTCCACCGCGCAAAACAGACACGGCGCGATAAAGATCGTCAACAGACTTACCGCCATGCCGCCTATCGACGGAATGGCCATAGGCTGCATCACGTCCGCTCCACGCCCCGTTGCCCAGAAAATGGAGAGCAGACCAAAGACGGTCGTGGAGATCGTCATGAGACACAGACGGATACGCATCAACCCCGCCTGAAGCACGGCTTCGCGGATATCCGCCGTCGAGTCAAAGACGGCTCCGTCAAACACACGTTCCAGATACGTCGAGATGAGCACACCGTCGTCGTCCACCACGCCAAACAGCACGAGAAAGCCGACCCATACGGCCACCGAGAGATTTGATCCCCATAATGCCAGCAGGATAAACCCCCCCGATGCCGACACAAGGATACCGATATAGACGATGGGGGCGATCCACCAGCGCCGGAATCCGAGATACAGCATCACAAACATGATCGCCAGACATACGGGAATGAGGATGCGCATCCGGTTTGTGGCGCGCACCTGATTTTCGAACTGACCGCTCCATTCCCAATAATAGCCCGGCGGCAGTCTCAGCCTTCCGTCTCGTAGGGTGGTCTGAAGCGTCGCTTCGGCATCTTCGACTACCCCCACCTCGTCACGATCGCGTGTATTCATCGTTACATAACCCACGAGCAAACTCCGTTCCCCCTTGATCTCCTGCGGACCCAACACGCTCCGGATGGTCAAACCCTGCGCCAAGGGGACATGGGTTCCGTCGGATGTAGGAACCAGGATCTTCTCCAGCTCAGGCATATCTTCGCGAAACTCGCGTAGATAACGCACGCGCACCGGATACCGCTCCCGGCCTTCGACCGACTCGGTGACGTTCATCCCTCCGATGGCGATTTCGATGATGTCCTGCACGTCGCGTATGCTTACGCCGTAACGGGCGATACGGTCGCGGTCGATTTCGAATTCGAGATACGGTTTTCCTACGATACGGTCCGCCACGATATCGGTCGCACCCGGCACGTCGCGGAGCAGTGTTTCGATTTCGAGCCCGATCCGCTCGATCTCCTTGAGGTCGCTTCCGTAGATTTTTACGCCCATCATGGCGCGAAAACCGGTCTGAAGCATGATAAGGCGTGTTTGAATCGGCTGTAAAAAAGTCGGCAGTACGCCGGGTATGGCGGTCTTTTCCTGAAGTTCGGCAAGAATTTCTCCCTTTGTAATGCTCCGCTGTTCCGGCCATACCCATACCAAGGGCGTTTTCAGCCAACTGGGCCATCCCGAAAACCAGCGGGGTACGGGAACCTGTCGCCATTCGTTTTCGGGTTTGAGTACCACGATACTTTCCATCATACCGACGGGGGCCGGGTCGAGCGCGGATTCGGCTCGCCCCACTTTGCCCACTACGGAGGCGACTTCGGGAATTTCGGTTATGATCCTGTCCTGCCGGATGCTAACCTCGACGGCGGTTCCGAATCCGGCCTGTGGAAGCAGAGAGGGCATATACAAAAAAGCGCCTTCATCGAGCGGCGGCATAAACTCGCGCCCTATGCCTGCAAGAAGACCTCGTTCTTCCACGATGCGTACACCGCGCGCCGTTTCGGCATCCCGTTCCACCGGATCCGGTCTCCGCCAGACCATGCGTCGATGCCAAGAACCGTCGGGTTCCTGCACCTTCTGCCAGCGCAGTTGGTCAAATTCTACAAGCGGACGCATCACCTCTTCGTCTTGTTTTCGGTACATCGTTTTTTTGAGTTCGGGTGATGCCGGTTCGTAGGCAAACAGATTAACGCCCCAAGCCACAGGGGCAAGCGTCACGCCTGCACCAAGCCAAAGGGTAAGGCCGACAAAAAAGATTGCGGCCGGGATGGCAATAAAAGTCTTTTTGTTGGCCAGCACCCACCTAAGCATGGGGGTATACACGCGGGCGATGCCTTGTGATACGGGGTTGCGGTCCATCGGTAGAAACGGTTCGCGTGTCATGCGCACAAAAACCAACGCGGCTATGGTTCCGATCGCGGCGGCCATAGACCATCCGTTGTAGTGGCTTTCCCCCAACATCTGTGTCATGAGCGCGTGCGCGACAAAAAACGTCGTCACCCCGATATCGCCAGCTATACCCCATACGATTTTTTTTGACAGTCTGACCGGACGAAACAGCAGATAGCACAGAAACGGAACGACCGTAAGCGCCAAGACGACGCTTGCGCCTATGGCAAACGTTTTGGTAAACGCGAGCGGTTGAAAAAGCCTTCCCTCCTGATCCGTAAGAAAAAAATCGGGATAAAAGAAACGAGGGTATTCGATACCGTGGTAACGATGGCTCCGCCTACTTCGGTCGCCCCCTCGTATACTTTTTGAAAATGGCTTTTCGACTTGTCGCCGGAAGCTACGTGGCGGTAGATGTTTTCCGTCATGATGATACCCATGTCGCCCACATCGCCTATGGCGATGGCCAGTCCGGCCAGTGACATGATATTGGCATCCACACCGAAGAAGTGCATGAGGACAAAACACAGCCCGATCGAAAGGGGGAGCGTGACGACGACCGAGGCGGCGCTACGCAGATGAATCAGAAAAACGAAGATGACGACGGTCGCCATCAGCGTCTCTTCCATCAACGCCTCTTTGAGAGTGTCTATGGTCTGGTGGACGATGTCGGCACGGTTGTAGAAGGGCACGACGGTGACTTTCGAGACGCGACCGTCGGGCAGCGTTCTTTGCGGCAATCCCGGCTCCAGTTGCCGGATTTTTTCCTTTATCCGGTCGATGACGCGCAACGGATTTTCGCCATAGCGCATCACCACCACCCCACCGACGGCTTCTCTTCCTGCCTTGTCGAGCGCACCGCGCCGAAACTCCGGCCCCAAGGTGACGGTGGCGACGTTTCGGATTTGAATGGCCGTGCCTTCTTCGGCCCGGATGAGAAATTTTTCCAGATCTTCGACCGACTGGATAAAGCCGATGCCGCGTATAAAAAACTCGACGCCGTTTTTTTCCAGCACCTTTGCCCCCACGTCGATATTCGAGGTGCGTACGGCCTCGTACACCTCCATCAGCGTGACACGGTGGGCGCGAAGTTTGTCGGGATGCACGTCGATCTGATATTATTTTACAAAACCGCCGACGCTGGCTACCTCGCTGACGCCTTCGACCGAATTGAGTTGATAACGGATGTACCAATCCTGAATCGAACGCAGTTCGGCCAGATCGAAACCCTCGGCCTCTACGGTATACCAGAAAATCTGTCCCAGCGCGGTGACGTCCGGACCGAGCGCCGGGACGACGCCTGCGGGAAGTCGCTGTTGGGCGACGTTGAGCCGCTCCAGTACGCGCGAACGCGCCCAGTAGTAGTCCACCTCGTCATGAAAAAGAACA
>VGJU01000256.1 GCA_016867335.1 Candidatus Zixiibacteriota bacterium
GAGACGGCGGAAGATGGGAAAAAAAAGCAAAAGCGACGCGCCGAGAAAAATCATGTTGAGTATTTTCGCGGGGAAGATCGCGTTGTCGAAAACCTGTTGCACTGCGGCGAGGATAAGCGGATAGCCGGGTGGAAAATGATTGGCAAGCGCATGGGTTAGGTCGTTGAACGAACTATACCCGTACCCGTTGATCATCCCTTTGGCAAGAAGGTAGTACGCGGCATTGTCGCCGTTCAGGCTCAGTTTGGGATCGAAGATGTAGATATATAACGCCGGTAAACAATACGCCGATCAAAATCGGATAGACGATACCAAGTGTTTTTTCGGAGGTGAAGGGGAAAACGCGGGCGGTTCTCACCGGCCTGCGGGAAGATGGGGTGGGCGGTTTTCTGTTTATGCTTGCCATGGTTTGTCGTGCCGGGAGATCGTTTGGCCGCCCTACCGCAGTTCTTCCGGCAGATCGGGCGCGCCGAGCAATTCAGCGATGTGCAAACAGTAGTCGGGGTTGAGTTCGACGGCGATACACCGCCTGCCTTCGTGACGCGCCAAAAGGGGGACCGTCCCTTGTCCCGCACATGGGTTGAGTACCGTATCCCCCACGTAGGACCACAACCGTATTACGCGTCGATATGGATGATCGAGCGCGCCGCCGGGCATCCAGACCGCCTGACGGCTTCCCGCATACTCACGTCCGTCGATGCGGCTTTTCTCCAGACGCTCGCGGTCCGGTGGTGCGCAGGAGCCGGGTTTTCGGTACACCACGACCACCTCCGCATGTACACGGGGACGTATCTGAAGCGGCCATCCCGGCGACGGCGTCTCACTCGCCGAGGGACGCGGCTCGTACCAGTAGAACGTGGCGTCGTAGACAAAACCGCTCTGCCGTAGGGTATGGTGCGTATCCGCCACAAGCGGCGCAGGTTCGTCGCGCCACAGCAGATCGGAAACCCACGCAACGATGGCACGCCCCGGCTTTAGGCATCGGTAGCACTCCCGCCATACCTGTTCCAACGACGATAGATACGCCGCATAACTCTGCCCCAAACCGATCTGGTCCGGATGGTCGTAGTCGCCGCTGTCCCACCATGGCGGACAGATAAACGCCATGTCCGCAAAGCCGTCCGGCAATTGGCTCATATCCCGCGCATCGCCGTTGTACAAGGTAACGATATCGTCGTTATAGCAAAGATTCATACCATATAGGGGATGGGTAGAAGTATTGTCGTGTAGGTCACGGTATCATCGCGTAGGGTCAAGGCATGCCTTGACCCTACTACAAATTTTTGTAATTGGGACCGCCGCCACCTTCGGGCGCAATCCATGTGATGATCTGATACGGGTCCATTACGTCGCAGGTTTTGCAATGTACACAGTTGGATGGATTCAGCTGGAGCCGGGTTTCGCCGTTTTCCTGTGGAACCATTTCGTATACGTTGGCCGGGCAGAAATGTTGACAAGGGTTGCCATACTCTTCCCGACAGCGGGTGTTGCACAGGTCGTAGTCCGCAACGACCAGATGGCACGGCTGATCTTCTTCATGCAGGGTTCCGGAAAAGTAGACGTCGTTTACTTTGGTGTGTACGTACGCATCGTCGTACTTCAGACGCCCGTAGCGATTCGGCGCGGTAGCATAATTGCGAATAGACTGCATCCGGGCGTGACCGGCTTCGAATCTGTCTTCGTCGCCAAATCCTGTGCCGTGACTGACCAGTTGCAGTCCCGCGTTGACCAACCCGGCCGTCAGCCCCTTGCGGAACCCCTGATGAAAATTGCGGACCTGATACAACTCCTGCCCCGCCCAGCTTTGCTCCAGTCGGTGTTCGTATCCGGCCAGCGTCTGCGCTTCGAAGTCGTTGCGTTGGAACGCTTCGACGAGGGTCTCGGCAGCCAGCATACCGGATTTGAGCGCGAGATGAATGCCTTTGAGCTGCTGCGCATTGAGCAGACCGCCCGCATCTCCGACGATAAGACACCCACCGGTATACAGCCGAGGGACGGCAAAAAAACCACCTTCCGGGATCGTCTTGGCCCCAAACCCGACCAGTTTGCCTCCGTCCAATGTCGAGCGGACCAATGGATGGAGTTTGAACAACTGAAACTCGTGATGCGGGTCGGTTCGGGGGTCGGCGTAGTCGAGACCCACAACCAGACCGACCGCGACGAGATTGTCGGGCATGTGGTAGATAAAACCGCCGCCAAAGATTTCAGACGGTAGCGGATAGCCCATGGTATGGATGACCCTGCCCTTGTGCGCGCTGCTACCCGGCACTTCCCAGACTTCCTTGATCCCGACGGAGTACACCTGCGGACTGCTGTGGGCGTCAAGTCGGTGTGTCTGCACAAGCTGTTTGGTGAGCGTGCCACGCGGTCCTTCGCCAAGCACCGTCACTTTGGCGTGTATGTCCACGCCAGGCTGATACACCCGTTTGGGTTGGCCGTTTTTGTCAACACCCTGATCTGCGGTCCGCACGCCAACGACACGATCCTCTTCGTAGAGCAGAGACGCGCCGGGAAATTCGGGAAACACCTGTACACCCTCCGCCTCGGCCTTTACCGCAAGCCAGCGTACAAATCGGCCCAGCGAGAGGATATAGTTGCCGTGGTTTTTGAGCGGCGGCGGCAGAATGGGAAAGGCAAATTGTTTTTGTTCGGTCAGATAGTACACCGCATCGTCCGTGACCGGTGTAGCGCCAAATTCGTGGGCGAGCGCGTCAAAGTCCGGAAACAGTTCGCGGGCGGCACGCGGGTCCATCACGCCGCCGGAGATGCCGTGACTGCCGATCTCGCGGCCTTTTTCTATCACCGCGATGTTGAGTTCTCCGATCCCGGTCTCACGCGCCAGTCGGGCAAGATAAAGCGCCCCGGTCAGGCTGGCTGGCCCGGCCCCGACAAACAGTACGTCTACCTCAAGGACATCTCTTTCGGCTGACATAGGGTTGCCCTCCGACTTCGACGCGTTTCGAACGCGTCCGCTATCGTCGTCCCGCTTCCAAAATCCGGTCCACGAGCCTACGCGACTTTATCGCATCGTCGAGACAGGTCAGCGGTTGCGCTCCGGTTTTGATACAGTCGATAAAATGACGGCTTTCATCTGCAAATCCGTAGGTGCGGTACGGTTTGTCGCTTCCGGCCAGTTCGGCTCCGCGAAACACGGCGACCGGTTCGGTGCGGTTGTCCGTAAACACTTCCGCTGTTTCCGGGGCGCGGATATACGCCGCGATGCCATGACCGTGTATCTCGAACCGTTCGTAGCGTACGCCGGACGCCCGGTTGGCGGTCAGAAAACCGGTCGCGCCGCTCTCGAAACGCACAAAAGCGTTAAATACGTTTTCCTGATCCGAGTGCCAAGTCTGTACGCAGGCGTCCACAGCCACGACCTCACCGCCAAAATGACGGAGCAGATCGACCACATGGATGACGTCGGTTTCGAACATGCCGACCCCGTAGTAATCCCACTTTGCCGTGCCGAGATGGTATTTGTGAAACTCTACCATGCACTGGGTAATGGGGCCGCGTTCGTCGATACACTTTTTGGCTTCTACCACCACCCGCGAAAACCGGCGGTTAAACGCCACCATCGACAGCCGTCCGGCAGCACGCGCGGTATCAGCCATCTCCTGTGCTTCGGCGACCGACACACCCGGCGGTTTTTCCATAAATACGTGTTTGCCCGCGGCAAAACAGTCGAGCACGATGGGTTTCAAAAACACCGGCGGCATGATGACGTATACCGCATCCAACGCGACTTCGTCGAGCATACGACGATAGTCGGTATACCGCCGCGTGACGCCATATCGATCTGCCGTCTGGTTGAGCCGTTCGGTGTTGAGATCGCATATCGCCGCTATAGTCGCATCTTCGAGTGCCACGACGCTTGGATAGTGCATGGCGCTGGCCAGTGCCCCGGCTCCGATAAAACCGATGTGTACGTGAGACACAAAGACGCTCCTTGGGCCATTTTGGATTTTGGATTGTCCGTGGTTCATGGGCATTGCTTTGAGAAGATAGCGGGAACACGAGGGCTGATCAAGCGGTTTTTCGGCGGGAAGGGTGGGAAGAGGACGCCCGTTCGATAGACGCGGCTATGTCTCGTTTGGTGTCTCTCCCTGTCACACGAGTCGGCGGTTGAGCAAGACTTTCGCACCCAACTACTTTACTTCAATTCATAGCTCTAAACGTTCGATCGCAAGGTTATCTTGTGTATTGAGGAAGGATAAACAGATCGTTGCCGCCTGTTGCCCATGGTGGTGAGCGCCCCCGACAAACGGCTTGGTGAAGCGGTTCCAGCACACCCGGACGGCAACTGGGCAACCTTATCCGCCACCGGAGGACGGGGCCGCCGTGGCGATCAGGAGAACCCGAACTGGATACCGAAGTGAATCCTTGGGTTCGTGCCGTAACTCCATTTTTATTCTTGCGTTTTGCGTACAGATATTCCAGCCCCACCCCAAACCCCGGCATAGGATTCCAGACGAGGTTGCAGAGTCCGCTCACAGTATAGTGAATCGCGGTGGCTGTCTGCCCGCCGACATTCGTCACCTGCGCGTGCCCGAAACCGACTGCCGAGCGGAGCTGTTTGTTCCACCAGTGTAGGTAGTTGGCGTAACTTGCGATGGTGGATAGCGTCTTAAGTTTTCCCGTTGCGTCGGGCGCAGCGCTGACCGGGCTTGTCGCCAAACCCGCGATAAGATTCCCGATTCCCTTGCCGCCCGCCACACCGAATCCAAAGCTGTCGAGGCCGATCGTCGTGATATGACCGGACAGCAAGCCGCCTCACCCTATTACTTCTTCATTTACACCGTTGAGGTGATCCACTCCCACCCGGCGCAGAATCGCGCCGAACTGGACATGCACCTTGGTCCCACTCGCAAGACGGAGCGTAGCGACCGCATCCGGCCAGCTCAGAATCGTCACATCCGTGGGGGCAGTGGGGGTAACGTCATCCCTGGGAGCTTCGAGGGCGAGGGCAAGGTCTACGCCCTTTTTGAGAGGAATGCTCCAGCGGATGATCCCATGGGGGGCGAAGATCGCTCCGCTTGGCGCGGTGAACGCCACAGTGGGGGGCAAAGAGGTCAGGTCCATGAGCGTGGACCATGTGTACCCGGCGGTCACGGGGCCGGCTTGTCCAAAGGCATGCCGGAGATGCACGGTACTGCCCGCACCGTAGAAGTCCATCTCGAGGAAGGCGCGCAATAACCCGATCTTGGCAGGCGCCTGGGCGTTCAGGCTGAACCGTGACTGGCCTGCGGAAAACTGTGTGATGTTCGCGCGCCGCGCCGCCGGGGTTCCCCT
>VGJU01000257.1 GCA_016867335.1 Candidatus Zixiibacteriota bacterium
AGTTTATGGCGGACGACAAGATAGATCGACTCAAGAACATCGCTCGTCGCACCTATGAGGCCAACGGCGAACAAAAACCCGTGCTGACCGAAAACGAGGTGTACAACCTGTCGATCCGCAAAGGAACCCTTACCACCGAAGAACGAAAGAAAATGGAAGAACACGCGCTCGTAAGCATCGAAATGCTTCGCGAACTCCCCTTCCCGAAAAAATTGCGCCATGTACCCGAATATGCCGGCGGTCATCACGAAAAATTAAATGGCAAAGGCTATCCGTTTGGACTGACCGCGGATCAGCTTTCACTTCAGGCCCGTATCATGGCCGTTGCCGACATTTTCGAGGCGCTGACCGCCCGTGACCGTCCGTACAAACCCACCAAACCGCTGTCCGAGGCCATGAAAATCATGGGGTTTTTTGTCAAGGACCAGGAACTCGACCCCGCCGTAGTCGATATCTTTATCCGCGGAAACATATATCTCGATTACGCACGCAAAGAAATGGATCCTACCCAGATCGACGAAGTCAAAGTCGGTTGATCCTTGTCGGTTGTCCGTACATCGAAGCGCTCCGATTTTGCGCCTTGCCGCGCCGGAGCGCTTTTCTGTGCCCGATGGCCGATCCCGGAACTTTCCGGTCCGGCAAGACGTTATCTACGTATCATGAAAACGGAAGCCATGCGCATACAAACCTACCCCCTCCGAGCCGTAAGCCCCAACCCGTTGCTTTATGCGCTGACACAGCACTTTGCCTCGGTGTCTCGTTTTTATCGCTACGACCCGCGTGATCCGTCGTCTTGGGAACGTATGGCCGAAGAAGTGAAAACACGTCTCTCCCCCCCGCCGCGTGAAACGCTTGCTTCTATTCTCATGCGCCAAAATCGGTTGTTTGGGGCGGATGAGACGACGCTCTCCGGCATCGAAGCACTCAAGGACGAGCGGACGCTGGTCGTCTCTACAGGGCAACAGACCGGGCTTTTTACCGGCCCTTTATATACCATTTACAAGGCCGTCACCGCCGTCAAACTGGCCAAAACGGTCGAACAGCGTCTCGGCAGACGGGTAGTGCCCGTTTTCTGGATGGCGGCGGACGATCACGACTTTGCCGAAATCGACCACACGATTTTCTGTCTGCTCGACACCCCTCCCAGACGGCTCGCACTGCCCGGCCACGACCCCAATGACCGCCGGTCAGCTTCCTCACGCCGGTTTGGCGAAGCCGTCCAAACACTGACAAACGAATGTCGTGAGTCGCTTGCAGGCACACCGTTTCAACAGGAAGTCGTGACATGGCTGCAAACGTGCTGTACGACGGAAACCTCCATGTCTGAGGGATTTGCCCGTCTGATGACTCTGCTTTTCAAAGGACATGGACTCCTGTTGGTCGACCCCACCGATCCGGAGCTCAAAACCCTTGCCGCATCGATTTTCGAGCGGGAAGCCGCCTTTCCGCTGGTTTCCACTGGGGCAGTGCTCACTGCATCCGACACGTTGCACACCGCCGGATTTCCGACACAGATCGAACGGACGCCGGACGCGGTAAATCTGTTTGTATACCGCGATAAACAGCGCGTCGCCCTGAGCTATCGCGATGCACGTTTTTATACCCGAGACGGGCAGTCCTATGCCCCCGAAACGCTTCTCGATATGATCCGCGAACATCCCGAAACTTTCAGCCACAACGCGATCACCCGTCCTATCGTTCAGGACACGCTTTTTCCCGTGTTGGCCTATGTGGGCGGCCCAGCAGAAATCGGCTATTACGGGCAACTGGACGGGGTGTACAAACATTTCGGGCTACCTTTTCCCATTGTCTATCCGCGTGCTTCGCTTACCTTGATCGAACCTCGGGTCGCCCGCATCATGGAGACGCTGGAACTGACGCCGGAGGATTTTTTGACAGGTGTCTGGCCCGTGTTCGAACAGCGGCTTCGTACCGAAATGTCCGAAGAATTGGCAGCCTCTTTCGAACACGCACGTACGGAATTTTCCCGTCACTTCGAAACGATTGGGCGTCTTGTAGAAGACATCGACGTTACGCTGGGGCGTGTTGCCGAAGCCGCCGAACGAAAATCGCTCTTCGAACTGGAGCGTCTCGAAGAAAAAGCCGTTCAGGCGATCAAGAGAAAACACAAAACCACACGCGACCAACTGCAAGCCGCAGTCGATCAGATCGTTCCGCTCGGACACCCGCAGGAGCGTGTTGCCAGCATATGGCCGTTTGTCGCCCGACACGGGGTTGACCTCATGGACACGCTGTTCGAGGCCATCGACGTGTCGGACTTTTCCCACCGGGTGGTGTATCTGTGAAACTCGACTTGCTTGCCTTTGCTCCGCACCCGGACGATGTGGAACTCCACTGCGGTGGGCTGATGCTCAAGATGGCCCATCGAGGACACGCTACAGGGATTGCAGACCTTACGCGGGGCGAGACGGGCACACGGGGAACGCCTGAGGATCGGGCGCGCGAAGCCCAAACAGCAGGTCGCATCCTTGGACTTAGCGCGCGCGAAAACCTCGGTCTGCCCGACGCACATATCGCCTCCACCCACGAAAACCGGCTGGCGGTCGTTCGCGTCATCCGGACCTATTGTCCTAAGATCGTACTGATCCCGCATGAGGTCGCGCGACACCCGGATCATACCGCAGCCAGCCAACTGGTGCGCGACGCCGTTTTTCTGGCGGGGCTTACCCGAATCGAGACGGGACAGCCTCCTTACCGTCCTCGGCAGACGATTTTTTACTTTACCCACCTTGGCTTTCGCGATCTTGTTCCGTCGTTTATCGTCGATATCGGTGGTTTTATGGAGCGAAAACTCAACGCCATACGGGCATATACCACCCAGTTTTACAACCCGGATTCCACGGAACCCCTCACCTATATAAGTCGCCCCGAATTTCTCGACGAACTGGAAGCGCAAACCCGATATTTCGGTTCGCTGATCGGGGTTCGGTACGGCGAACCCTTTGCCGTGCGAGAATTTTTGACGATAGACGATCCGGTGGTGTATTTTGAAGGATGAAGTTCGAAGGGTGCGGGATACGTTTCGCATAACGCCGGAAAACCATTTTACTTTTCTGCAACGGATACCTCTATGAATATCGGTATTACCTGTTATCCTACCTTCGGCGGGAGTGGCGCCATCGCCACCGAACTTGGCCAGGCGTTGGCCCGGCGGGGTCACAAGATACATTTTATCAGCTATTCGATTCCGTTCCGTCTTCAGGACTACAACCAGAACATCTCTTTTCACGATGTCGAGGTCATGCCGTATCCGTTGTTCAAATACCCGCCTTACACGCTTGCGTTGGCCGCGAAGATGGCCGCGGTAGCGGAAGAAGAAATGCTGGACGTGTTTCACGTACATTATGCGGTTCCGCACGCCACCTGCGCCTATCTGGCTCGCAACATGCTGCGAGACCGCAATATCAAGGTGATTACCACACTGCACGGAACCGACATCACACTGGTAGGCAGCGACAAGTCCTTTTATCAGATCACCAAATTCAGCATCGAAGAAAGTCACGGCATCACAGCCGTTTCCGAATCGCTCAAGCGCGACACCATCGACCTATTCGGGATTTCGCAGGACATTCGCGTCATTCCCAATTTTGTCGATACGACCCGGTTTCGACGTGAAAAGGGTGGATGCAATCTTAAAAGTTTTGTGGCCGACGATGAGAAAATCCTGCTTCACATCTCCAATTTTCGCCCGGTAAAACGCATTCCCGACATTATCCGTATGTATGTCAAAGTAAAACCCAAGATAAAATCAAAACTCCTTCTGGTAGGCGACGGGCCGGAACGCATCCCGGCGCAGGAGCTTGCCAAAGACCTGGGATTGCGGGATTCGGTCGTATTTCTCGGACAGCAGGAGGGCGTGGACGACATTTTGTCGTGCGCCGATCTGTATCTGCTTCCAAGCGAACAGGAGAGTTTCGGACTTTCGGCGCTGGAGGCCATGAGTTGCGAGGTTCCGGTGATCGGAACCAATGTCGGCGGTCTACCCGAACTGGTGGTACACGGCGAAACCGGCTATATTACCGAAGTAGGCAATGTCGACCAGATGGCGTATCATGCCGTCGCGCTGTTGACGGACGACGCGTTGCGCCAAAAAATAGGCAAACAGGCGCGACAGCGCGTGGTGGACAATTTCGGACAGGAACGGGTCTTGCCACAGTACGAAGCGTATTATGAGGAGGTGTTAAGCGCGTGACCATCCGGGTTTACCGCGAGGCGGACCGGCAGACGCTCAAGGAAATCACGGCGGTTTATTTTGATGGCGTCTGTATCGACCAGAACATCGAGAATCGGTTTGGACCGATCGACGGCAAAAACTGGCAATGGCGCAAGGTGCGCCATATCGACGCGGATGTGGCGGCCAACGCTTCGGGGATATTTGTAGCGGAGTTCGGCGAGTGTGTCGCGGGGTATATCACCACCCGGATCGACCGGGAAAGCCGTATCGACGCGATACCCAACATTGCCGTGTTGCCGGAGTTTCAAGGCAAGGGAATAGGTAAAGCGCTGATGCGGCGGGCGCTCGACTATTTGCGTGAGCAGGGCATGGTCTTGGCCAAGATCGAAACGCTGGACCAAAACCAGATCGGCTCGACGTTTTACCCTCAAACCGGTTTCTGCGAGGTGGCCCGGCAGATTCACTATATCATGCCCCTGGAACCGGGTTAAGCCTCTCCGCAAAACGCCCTGGCCGTTCGGGTCAGGATGTCGGCGCACCGGACCACCTGATCCCGGTAGGTAAACTCCACCGCCGCATGAAACCCTTCGCCACCCGGCCCAAACATCACCGACGGAATACCGACGGCGTTCAGAATACCTGTATCCATCCATCCGGTCATCGACGCATACGGCGGTGTGCGTCCCAACACGGCTTCCGCCTCGCGTCGCAACGTCTGCACCACCGTCTCCTCCCGGTCCACCTCCAGCCCGTCGCGGTAAAAAAACACGTCCGCCTTCCCTTTGAAACGATCGGATCGGGCGGCGCACGCGTCAAACAGCCCTAAAAGTTCGGCGATCACCGTCTCACGCCGCTCTCCGGGCAAGATGCGCGTATCCATTCGTCGAGAAAAGGCAGGCCAGGTTCCAGGGTGGGCATCGGTATAGAATCCGACTTGACGCGAGACGGACACGATGATAGCTTTTTCATCACAAGGCTCCTTTGAGAGAAGGCTACGAACATCAGAGAAGGTGCGCGTAGCCAATGTACTCGGGAGCCTTGCCTTTTTCAACTAAGATAGGGACAACACC
>VGJU01000258.1 GCA_016867335.1 Candidatus Zixiibacteriota bacterium
CGTCGGTCCGGTTTATATTGGGCCGCACAGGTGACACAAAATGGCATGGGACCGTTTGCGTTTGAGTAGACGCCGGTCCTATGGCTCTTTTACCATGTTTGAGGATATCGTATGACGGTTTCCGTAAAACTCTTTGCCACGCTTACAAAATATCTGCCGCCGGATGCTGTAAAAAAAACCGCTGTCCTCGAATTTGGCGATCAGGCGACGACCAACGACATCATCCGTATCCTGGGCATTCCGGACGGACATATTCACCTGATTCTGATCAACGGTAAACATGCCGAAAAAGGCGCGCCGCTGATCGACGGAGCGACGGTAAGTTTTTTTCCTCCCGTCGCCGGTGGTTAACCGCTCTTGGCCTCGCGCGAATACTATACGTTTACCCTCGACGATAGTATAAAAGGGATACGCCGAGCGCTTACCGAGTCGGGGTTTGGTATCGACGATTTCTCTGTGGTCGAAAAACAGGCCGACTTTATCGTGTCGATGAACGGAAAAACCGCGACGGTCCGTCTTACCGGGTACAGGACGGCGCGGCATCCGCTGGCCCGTTTCGGACGCCCTGTATCCGTCGTCAACGTCGAATTTCCCGACGACTGGGAAGCGCTAAGGGCCGTGATCCCGCTGGCTTTTCTTCGGGGTGGCGGATGAATATCCGTATGCCATGCGGATTGCCGACTGCAAAATGGCTATGAACCTAAAACGACTTGATTTGCCTCTGTCGGCATCTTCCCCGGAGAGACCGTCCCAATCGGGCTTTCGTAAAAACGAAACCCTCATCCGTACCATGCGCTATTTTTTCCGGCTTTTCTTTATGACCCTTCTTCTCCCTCCTACCGGCCATGCCTTTCAGGAAACCCCAGTTCTCCCGGCCGCCGTCGCCGCATTCGAGCGTCTGAAATCGCAGGATGCCGGTCTGCTGTCTCCCAAATCCTATGCCCAAGCGCAGAAGGCCCACGAACAGTATACGCGGACAAAACAGCAAAACCGCCCCGAAACCGAAATTCGCAACGCCTACGCGCAACTGGAAGCAGCGGTCTCGCAGGTAAACGACCGTATCGGAAAAGCGGCAGCCATTCTGGCGGACCCGTTGGAAGCGCGTGCGGCAGCCCGTATTGCCGAAGCACCCGTACTGGCAGCCAAAGAATACGCCGAAGCGGAATCGCGGATCAGGGAAGCGCTGGTTCGCTTGGAGGATGGAAAAGCTGTAGATGCCGACCGTATAGGCAGAGAGGCCATTCCGCTGTTTCAGACGGCCCGGATTGCAGCACATAAAATCCAGTTGCTCGGCACCACGCAGACCTTGCTCGGTGCAATAAAAGAACGAAAAGGCGACCAGTTCGCCCCGGTCTCCTATCAGCAGGCGCTTGCTGTCGTTGCCGAGGTCGCCGGACGGCTCGACCGGGGCGAACTGCCTTCACCCGAGTTGTCGGCACACGCGCTGCAAGCCCAATACGAAGCACGACACGCGCAAGTGATTTCCGGAAAAGTGGATACGCTTCAACGAGATCAACGGTCACATGAAAAACTACTACTCGAACAGGAGACGCTTGCGCGTCTGGTCGCACAATTTTCGGGTATCGGAACCGACTTCTTGAGCGGCCCGCAACCGGTCGTCGAACAAGCGATCGAGACGCTTAGGGGACGACAGGATTCGACACAGGTCGTGATCGCCTCCTATGGTACGCGAACCGGTCAGATGCAGACCACCATCGACTCGCTCAAAAGTGCGCTTGCCCAGCAACAGATACGCGTCGCCGCCATGATCGACGAGTATCAGCAGAATTTGCAAACACGCAAAGAAGAACTCGAACAACGTCGGCGCGAGATCGATCAGGATTTGAAAAAGCGGATGTTGCTCGACCTTGCCAGCCAAGCCCAGACCCGGTTTACCCCCCGAGAAATGACGGTCCTCCGTGATCAGAAATCCGTCACCCTGCGTCTTCTGGGGCTTGAGTTTCTCCCGTCGAACCCCGGACTTACCGAAAAACATGCCGTGTATATGGACCGGTTGGTCGATTTGCTGTTGTTGTATCCCAAAGGCAATATCCTTGTGGAAAACCACACCGATGCTTCCGGAACGGAGACAAAAAATATGGAAGTCTCCGAACTTCGGGCCGCTTCGGTGCGCGAATATATCTCGGGTAAAACCTCCTTTCCCCCGGAACAGCTTACCGCCAAAGGACGCGGCGCATCCGTCCCGATAGCCGACAATGCAACGTCTAAAGGCCGTGAGCAAAACCGGAGAACCGAAATCGTCGTTTCTTTCTGACAGGAGAAAGTTTTGACAGACGATCCTGCTCTGTTCGAATCCATGCGCGCCGAACTCTTTTCGGCGGTCATCGCAGATGCCCTTGACGCGGCGGGTTTCAGAAATCAGATCATGCGACACGACATCCGCCCGCTTTTTCCGGAAGCCATAGCTGTCGGACGTGCCATGACGGTTCTTTCCGTCGATGTATACCATATCCCCGAAGAACCGTACAAGTTGGAACTCGAAGCGGTGGACGCGCTCAAGACCGGCGACGTGCTGGTAGCGCAGACCAACGGCAGCGTTCGGAGCAGTCTGTGGGGCGAACTGCTAACCACGGCGGCGACGGTTCGGGGTGCACGCGGAGCGGTAATAGACGGTTTTACGCGCGATGCGCTGTCGATCACGCGGATGAAATTTCCGCTTTTTGTGCGCGGCATCGCTCCTTTCGACTCCAAAGGCCGAAGCGATGTCATTGCCTATGGCGTCCCCGTCGAATGCGGCGGGGTGCGCGTGGAACCGGGTGACATCGTATTTGGCGACAACGACGGTATTGTGGCGATCCCCCGGTCCGTAGAAAAAACCGTCATCGAAGCGGCTTTTGAGAAAGTGCGCGGCGAGCGAATAGTAAAACTGGCGCTTGAAAACGGAATGAGCGCCACGGATGCATTTCGAAAATACGGGATTCTGTGACGTCTCGAATGCGCGGTATCGTGGCTTGCGTACCCAACTTTAGCGAAGGCCGCCGTCCGGAAGCGGTGACGGCCATCGCCGACGCCATCGCCGATGGCCCGAATGTGCGTGTATTGCGCATCGAAATGGACCCGGATCACAACCGCAGTGTCATTACCTTTATCGCTTCTCCAGCGGCGGCGGTGCAGGCGGCGCTACGCGGGTGTGCCAAAGCAAGCGAGCGTATCGACCTCCGGCAACACCGGGGCGTTCATCCGCGTATCGGAGCCACCGACGTCATCCCCTTTGTCCCGGTCTCAGATGTGTCGATGCAGGAATGTGTCGTGCTGTCTCGCCGACTTGGACGCCTCATCGCTCGATCACTCGATATTCCGGTATATCTGTACGCGCAGGCGGCGGCGAGTTCCGATCGTCGGGAGTTAAGCCGGCTCCGGCGCGGCGGTTTTGAAAGACTCCGTGACGAGATAGTCCGTGATCCGGCGCGCAAACCCGATTTCGGTCCTTCCTTGCTCCATCCTTCGGCGGGCGCGACGGCAGTAGGTGCGCGTCCCTTTCTTATCGCCTTTAATGTTCTGCTGAGTTCGGGCAACATAGACGCGGCCAAAACCATCGCCGCCGCCGTCCGAGAAAGTGGAGGAGGTCTTCCGGGTGTCAGGGCGCTGGGGCTTTTTCTGGAAAGCCGGAGACAGGCCCAGGTTTCCATGAATCTTACCGCTCCGGATCGTACCGGCATTGCGGCCGTCTACCAACGGATATCCGATGAAGCCCAGTGCCTCGGCGTGGCCGTCGAAACCGGTGAACTCATCGGGCTGGCTCCGCTCGCACCGGTTATGGAAGCGCTGGCGCAGGGCGTCCCATTTATCGATATAGGCCCGGAGCGAATTTTTGAATATAAAGCGTTTTGGGCACTTGTCTCGCAAGACTTCTCTCCAAAATCCCCTTGACAGTATCTTCAAATTCCGCTATTATGTTTACCAATTTAGTAAACAACCTCCCGTATCGTTTTAAAACGGGTTTGTCGTGCGCATCGAAGATGGGAAGTCGTCATGCGGGTTTCCGCCAAAGCCGAATATGCCTGTAGGGCCGTGCTGGAACTGTCACGTTGTTTCAGCGTGCAGGAGGTCGTACAGATCAACGACATTGCGCTCAGACAGGGAATTCCGAGAAAATATCTGGTTCAGATTCTGCTTCAGCTTCAGCGTGCCGGTCTTGTCAAGAGCAAACGCGGGGCTGCCGGTGGGTACATGCTGGCACGGTCGCCCGGCGAGATCACGCTCGGCGACGTGATGCGAACGACCGACGGGACGTTGCTTTCCATAGAAAGCCTGGAGTCGGGCAGCACGCGCAGACAGGCCGGAAACGGCCAGGATACACGCAGCATCCTCAAGGAAGTATGGCAGGATGTCCAGGACCGGCTGGGCACGATCATGGATGGAATCACGTTCGAAGAGATATGCCGGAAGACGGAATCCCACACTTCAATGTACTATATCTGACGGACACATCATGCCAGCCAAAATATATAACAACATCGCGGATTTGATCGGTAACACACCTCTTGTGCGTCTGGGCAAGATGGTACAGGCCGGCGACGCCTCGTTGCTTGGCAAATTGGAAGCGTTCAATCCGGGCGGTAGCATCAAAGACCGTATCGGGCTTTATATGATTCTGGACGCCGAGCGTCGTGGGGCGCTCAAACCCGGCGGAACCATCATCGAGCCTACGAGCGGCAACACGGGGCTTGGTCTCAGCCTTGTGGCGGCTGTGCGCGGATATCGCGTGATCCTTACCATGCCGGACAACATGAGTGTCGAACGACGGAGTCTGCTGGCCTCGTTTGGCGCTGACATCGTCCTTACACCCGCAATGGAAGGTATGGCGGGCGCGGTCAAAAAGGCGGAAGAGATCGCACGAGAGCATCCGGATTATTTTATGCCGCAACAGTTCAAAAACCGGGCCAACCCACAGGCACACCGCGAAACGACCGCACCGGAAATCTGGGAAGCCACGCAAGGTCGCATAGACGCCTTTGTTGCCGGTGTCGGCACAGGCGGAACCCTGACGGGCGTCGGTCAGTTTCTCAAGGAAAAAAACCCGGATATTCAGGTTATCGCCGTCGAACCCGTCTCGTCCCCGGTTCTGTCAGGCGGACCGATAGAAAGCCTTATCCACGGCATACAGGGCATCGGGGCTGGTTTTATACCCGAAATCCTTGACCGTTCGATCATCGACCGAGTGATTACGGTGGAAGACGAGGACGCTTATTTTACC
>VGJU01000259.1 GCA_016867335.1 Candidatus Zixiibacteriota bacterium
CCGCCACGCCCGGTCTATCAACTCCGTTTGCTCCGACACAGGTACGTTCCGACTTTCCACTCGCAACGTAAACCGGTCGTAGAGCGCGTCGAGATCAGAGGAGGCGGGGATACGGTTGGTGGCCCCAAACAGCGTGATGAGCTTGATCGACGTATATCGCCCGGCTTCATAGTAACGCCGCTCGTTCATGATGGTAAGCAGGGCGTTGAGAATCGCGCTGTTGGCCTTGAACACCTCGTCCAGAAACGCGATGTACACGTCCTGCAACATCCCCACACCACGTCGGCGAAAGTCGCCCTGGTCCTGTAGCGCCTTGATGTCGACCGGGCCAAATATCTCGTTGGGTTCGGTATACTGGGTCAGCAAATACTCGAAATAGTCGCGCGAACCTTCCCCCTGTCCCGTGCCTTTTTCCGCGCTCCGTAGTCCCAATCCGCGACACAGTGCCACGATCAGGTCGCTTTTGGCCGTCCCCCGGCGGCCCCACCAAAAGCAACAGCTCGCGTGCCACCAGACATATCGTCATCAGATCGACGATGTCGTCCTTATCGACAAACACATCCTGTTTGAGATGCTGTCGCAAATCGCGCAGTCTGGCTACCGCATTGGTTAGTTCGCCCGTCGTCTCCATCGTTTCTCCGTTATCGCATGATCCTGTGGAGTCTATGAAAAATCCCTTCGTCTTCCGGCGGTAGAAAAATTTTCCATACATCCGCCGTCGTTATAATACGCGTCTGTTCGACCCACTTGGCGAGCATGGCAATCTCTTCCTTTCAAAGTGGGTTTTGTATAGATATATCAGCATATCCGTCCGGGAAGAAACGTTCCGTGTCGTCGCCAAAAAAGGACCGTGCGATCGTACGGGCAAAGGTCAGCGTCATGACGACGCCAGGTCTTGCCCCCTTCCCTTCTTCGGACGGTGGATACGCGTCCCCCCTATCCGCAAAACCGGAGAGCGTCGCTTCGATGCGTCCGAATATCCGGTCGTGTTGGACGCCTTCGCTTCTCAGTAGCACATCGGTCCATCGCTGGGCTATCGCTTCGCACAGATACAAGGTCTGTCGGTCTTCGATCAGCGGGATGGCGTCCATAAGGTCCGTCGGCGCAAGGTGTTGCCACAGGGCGTCCTCGACCATCGCGGTAAAACCCGTCCATGCGCTAAACCGGAGAAGCGGCGCAAGATGCGGGCAAGCGTCTCGTCGCCCATAAGGGAGCGAACAAACGGCATCAGTCCATGTAAAAAAAACAGGTCGCCGACGGTTCTCCGTGTCTGTTCCACCGCCAGCCGTTCCGCCGCTGTCTCCACACTCTGTTGCAACGCTCGGCGATACCGGCCGAAACGCAGAAAAAACGGTCCGGCAACCGGCACGCGTGTCATGAGCGAGACACGGCGGAGATAGTATATACACAGCGCATTATTGAGCAACAGCAGTGCATAGAGCGATACCGGGCCGGTCCTCAGCGGCTGTGGCGCTCCCGGAACAATCGCCGCCTCGCATAGTGCCGTTTCCCAGACACGGGGCGTCATCCGCGTGCTGAGCGACGGTGTTTCCCCAATCACATGGAGATAGACGTCCCATGTCACCTGTCGACGAATTTTATCTGCGTCGGTAATCAGTCCCGACAGTTTTTCATGATGCCTGGCCTGCGCGTATGCCGATGCAAAGTCGCGGTCTAACCACGTCGGTATCTCCAACGGTACGGGCGAAAGTCGAGCAAAAACCCGAAAGTCCGGTGGAGACGGGCCGTCGGCAAGATCGAGCAAGACATGGAGGGTGCGTTTATAGGTTTCGGCAAAGGTCTGGCGGGTGTTGGGAAACGGATTTTCCGGCGAAAAAACCGCAGACGGGCGAAAGGACGAACAATCATAGGAGGTTATCGGCTCGAAGAAGGGTCGATGTAAACGACCTGCCGGGGTGATGGTGCCACCCCTTCTTGTTCGAATTTTTCTTTGATCCGTTGGAGGAGATCGGACCGTACGCCCCGGTAGTCCCCGGTTTTGACCCACGCAAGTGCTTCGAGACGCACAAGTGCCGTGTTGAGCGCTTCTACCGTGACTTCCGGGGGAGGATCACGCAGGATGCGCACATCCTCTTGCATAAGACCCACCAGGATGCCCCGCACCCGGTTCAAGTCGGTGGAATACGGGATCCGCAACGGCAGGTCCACGCGCCGGAGCGCGTTGGAGGAAAAGTTGGTGATGGGATGCCCGGTGATACGGGCATTGGGGACGATGATCCTTCTGTGGTCGGGGGTATCGAGCATGGTGGTAAAGATAGCGACGTGTTCCACTTTTCCGGAAACGCCCGCGATCTCCACTTCGTCCCCTTCCTTGAACGGACGGAGAAAGAGTAATAGAACACCGGAGGCAAAGCTGGCAAGCGATCCTTGAAGCGCCAATCCTACGGCCAGTCCGGCGGCTCCGAGGACGGCGATCACTGCCGTTGTCTGCACCCCCACTTGTGCGATGGCGGCCAGTGCGGCAAACAAGAGCAGGACGTAGTAGGTGAGATCGCCGATGGACACGCCTAACGCTTCGTTCATGTGTCCCTGATGTATGACTTTCCGGACGATGTTGCGAAGAAACCGGGCCAGCCAACTGCCGAGGACAAGGATAAGCAGCGCGCCTGCCAGACGGCCGCCCCATTCAAGTACCAGCGACTCCATGTTGGGCATTGTTCAGCCTCCGCTCGGAGCAAGACGGCGAACCGCCGCGTCCGCCAGAAAAAACAACAGTGCCGCGGCCAGCAGTACGCCGCGATAGGTTTGGTGTTTTGTTTCCGCCTCCGGGGTGGAAAGCGCGTCTTCGGGACGCAGGTCGAACCGTCCACCGGTCTCTGCCGCCACTTCCCTGAGCAGTCCATGATCCGCCGGAAGATCGTCCGTTTCGGAAGATCCCTTTGCTGTCGCGGTTTTGCTCGGCAGATAATGCGGTCCCGACCACAACACTCGACCGGTGACGCCCTCTTCGATGAGTGTCAGATGGGCCATCCCGGGGGTGCGGGTCGGAAAAATCGCTTCATAAGCGCCTTCGGCAAGCGGTGTAAAGACCGAGGAAACATGTTGCCCGTCCGACAGACGCAACGTACCGCGCACCCCGGTCGCCGTGCCCGTCTTGCCCTCGATCTCCACACGAACGCCGATTCGTCCGCCTGTCGGGTGAATGGAGAAAAAACAGTCCTGCGTCGACCGGGTGCGCAGGGTCCATCTGGCGATCTGCTCCCACAGTCTGCCAAAGTTACGCCACCGAAGCCACTCGTCGGACCACACGCTGTTGACCCCGGCCAGCATGACCATGCTACACCCCAGACCGTATTGCCACGCCGCCAAAATAGGCTCTTCCCGGTTTCGAAAATTGGTCATCAGCGGTTTTATGGCGGCGGTTTTCAGCGTCGAAGCCACATACCCCTTGAGCGAAGGTATGTCATGCGAGTCAATGCCTGCGGTCATAGGGGCAGGGTCGAACAGTTCGGGTACAAAACGCTCGTCGATGTCGTCCGCGTCTTTTACCCGCTCGTCCATATCCTTTACCACGATACGGGGGAGTTCTTCAAAACGGATGACAACGTGAAATGCGCCGCCGCCTATCTTGCGCATCTGGTCGAGGATCGCCGCGTTGGCGTCGGTCCCTATGGCGATAGTGGAAAGGGTGACTTTTTTCTCGGCCAGTCTTGCCGTAATATCGAGCAATTGTCGTTCCGAAGTGATCCCGTCGGTCATCAGGATGATATGTTTGCGAATGCCTATCTGTTTGGTAGAAAAGATACGGAACGCCTCTACAAGGGCTGTGCGCGGGTCGGTTCCGCCACCGGGGACAAGTCGTCTTATGCTGTCGATTACATCGGTTTTGTCGTTGCCGAGCGTGGTGAGTTCCACGACCGGGTACGCCTGGTCGTCAAAGGCGATGACACCGATGGCATCACCCGGTTCCAACCCTTCTACGGCGTTGACGGCAGCGGCTCTTGCCATGTCCATCTTTTCTCCCATCATGCTGCCCGATCGGTCGATTAGAAGCAACAATAAAAAGTCGCGGCGTTTTTTGACGATCGAATGTCGTTTTTCCAGCGTCACCGGAAGCAGGGTCTCGAAAGACGTGCCGGCAAAAGTATCCAGACTCGATTCCGCTCCCCCGCCAATGGTGATCAGTCCGCCGCCGAAATCCTGTACGTATGTCTTGAGCCGCTCGACCCGGTCGTCGGTCAGTATCTCGCACGGTACGTCGTTGAGTACGACGCCGTCATAGCCGAGCAACGCCTCCAGTTGATCGGGAAGTGTCGTACGCTCGTCGATTTTGAATCCGCGTCCTGCCATCACACGGGCAAAAAAACCCCCGGCATCCGCCACCGGGGCGACGATCAACAGGCGGGGTGCGTCTGCGGCATCGACGAAAACCGGTGACACTGCGGATATTTTGCCGTCTTCATATGCTGTTTCGAGTTCGAAACCGTGAAGCCCGATCTCGTCAAGTCGGTATTCCATCGATACCGGTGTAGTGCCCGGCTGAACCAAGACATTGCTTTCCTCGTCGATGACCTGACCGTTTTTTCGCAAGATAAGCCGTGCGTGTACGGGGGTGTCACCCCCGTTGGCAAGCAACGCCCGGAGTCGGAACCGTTCCCCGACCCGCACCCGCGAGGGGGCGGACAGTTTTGTTATCCCTCGGATATGTTCCGTTTTGCGTGTTATGGGTACGGTATGCACCGCAACGCCCTGTTGTCGGGCCCGATCCGCCGCCGCCCGGCCGTTGCCTACCGTTTCGTTGCCATCGGAAAACAGAACCATAGAGGCTTGGCCGTCCATCGGAAGCAGAGCCAATCCGTAGTCTATCGCGCCCCCTATGTCGGTTGCATCGGTGTACGCGGGACGCGGTGGGGTGACAAATGAAAAATCGGCGCTGGGCGTTTGCGTCGTCTCCGTATTCCGGGCAAAAACGACCGTTCCCAGCCGGGCGCGCGACGGGCGGACGGCGTTTACCCGCTGTATAAACGTTTCTATCTGGGCGTCGGAGGATGGGGTGATACTGTCGGAACGGTCGATCAAAAATAACAGATGCTGTTCCGGGAAATCCAGGACCTCCACCACCGGATTGGCAAGCGCTAATAACAGGCATGCCGCGGTAAGCGTCTTGAGCGCAAGCGAAAGACGCTTACCCGGATGTGACAGTTTTTGCCGCGACCGGTACGCGATCCCGCCCAACAGCGCCGCAAGCAGGATCG